>DATKBU010000104.1:0-52610 GCA_035513815.1 Egibacteraceae bacterium | reverse complement strand
ATCGACAGCACCGCGAGCGCCAGCACGAAGCCCATCAGATGCCCGTAGCCGAACCGGCGCTGCACCACCACCAGGCCGACCACGACCGCGGTCAGCGCCATCAGCGAGGAGTACTCGTACATATTCGCCCAGGGCACCCGTCGGACTGCCAGCCACCGGCTGATGACGCTGCCGCTGTGGATCGCCGCGCCAGCGATCGCCGCCCCGGTGGCCGCCAATCCCACACGCTGGCCGGTGCGGGTGCTGGTCAGCACGCCGGACACCGAGACCCGGGTGAAAGCGAGGCGGAAGAAATAGGCAGCCATCGCCACGATGTAGGTCAGGAAGGCGATGTTGAACAGCCGGATCGACAGCTGAGCGAGCCCTTCATCGACCATGCGCCTACTCCTTCACCCTGTCCTGGCGCGTCGCTCGGGCGCTGCTGGCCGCCGGCGGCGAATCCCCGAGGGCCTTGGTCAACTCGTCGGCGATGGCCGTGAACTCCTCAGCGAAGCGGGGCTTGCGCTGCAGCGCCGCGCCGGCGACCGCGATGTGCGTCTGAGCGCCGGACGCGCCTGGGGTCGCCTGCACCCAGATGCGACGCCGGTAGCTGTACAGCGATGGTATCAGCCCTCCCAGCAGCAGGATCGCGGACGCCAGCAGCAGCATCCGACCCGGGGCATGGGAAACCTGGAAGCCCGACCACATGCGCAACTCGGCGAACTCGACCGTCAGCGCCCCGTTCAACAGCTCCTGCGAAGCGCCCTCGGCCAGGCTGACCTCCCCTGCGACCTCGCCGTCGGCTCGCAGGAACTCGCGCGGCGGAAGGTTTCGCTCCAGCCCCAGCTGCCCAGTCCACAGGTCGCCGAGCAGCAGCGGGGCGCGCGCCTCGGGCGAGGCGGTGACCAGCCGTCCCTGCTCGTCGATGCTGACGTCGGGCAGCAAGACCAGATCGAGCGCAAGCTGCGGCCCGTCGCCGCTGGGCACCAGGATCTTGGCCACGCCGGTCCAAAGGCCGTTGGTGGTCTCGGCGAGCATGACCGGCTCGTCGTAGAGAACGCGCTCGCCCGCGCGCACCACGATTCTGGGCGCCATGCCGAAGCGCGCCTGGTACAGCTTCATGCCGTCGTGGGTCAGCGGGTGGTTGACGCGCACGGCCGCGGTGCGCACCTCCTGCCCGTCCTCGATCACCGTCACCGTGGAGACGAAATCGCGCGGGACGCCGTTGGGGTGCCACTCGGCGGCGAAGTCGTCCAGGCGCACGACGAATCCGCGGTGGTCCCCGAGCCCGAACGCGCGCCCCGGCTCGGCCAGGTCGTAGGCGATCCGGGTGTCGGCGAACACCGCGCCCTCCGGCAGGTTGATCTGCCCCCTGAAGCCGAACGTCTGGCCGATGATCGCGCCGGTCAGCAGCAGGTAGAACGCGGTGTGGAAGGCCAGGCTGCCGCCCTCGCGCCAGTGCCCCCGCTCGGCGGCCAGCTGCCGGCCATCCGCGGTGCGCAGGCGGCGAAAGTGTCGCCGGGCCAGCACGCGGTCGGCGGCCGCCAGCGCCTGATCTGACGGCAGCGCCGTGCGCAGCGCCCGCCTGCTGGCGAGCCGTTCGAGATTGCGCCCGGCCGCCGGCGGCCGCCGGACGGTTCGCAGGAAGGCCGCGTACCGCGGAACGAGGCAGCCGGTGAGGCTGACGAACAGCAGCGCGGTGAGGGTCATGAACCACCACGACCCGAACAGGTCGAACAGCCCGAGCGCTTCGAAGGCGCGGGCGATGTCAGCGCCTGGGCCGGCCTCGCCCGCCCGCCATTGCGCGACCGTCGATGGGGTCGCCGGCTCCTGAGGCACGAAGGTCGCCACCACCGCGGCGGCCGCCATGGCGAACAGCAGCACCAGGGCCGTGGACATGCGCCGCAGCTTGCGCCACAGAATCCCCAGCGTCTGAATCGGCCCGGGGATATCAGGGAGCACGCTCGGCGCGGACGCGGGCGGCGGGGACTGCCCGGGCCCGTGATCCGGAAGCGTCTCAGTCATCGCGGCTTACAGCACCGTCTCAAAGCCGCCGATGACCGGCTGCAGCCGCTGGATGAGCTGGGTCCAGAAGCCCGTCGCGACCAGCACCCCGACCACCGTGAGCATCAGCCCGCCGAGGATCTGCACCGCGCGCGCGTTGCGCCGCAGAAAGCCGAAGGCGCGCTCTGCCCGGTGAAAGGCCAGACCCATCACGATGAACGGCAGGCCCAGTCCCAGGGCGTAGATGAACGCCAGGGCCGCGCCGCGAGACGGGCCGCCGCTCGCGCCGGCCGCCAGCGCGAGGATCGCAGCGAGCGCCGGGCCGATGCATGGCGTCCATCCGACTCCGAAGATGAATCCGAGCGGAAGCGCGCCCAGGACCCCCCGGTCGATGGCCGTGTCGCTGAACCGGCGCTCACGCCCGAGGATGTCGAACGGCAGCAGTCCGGTGAAGGCCAGCCCCATCACCGCGACGACGGCGCCCATCGCGATCTGCCAGCCGCGGTCCATCAGCATGAAGTTCAGCGCCCCGCCCACAACGCCCAGCAGCGTGATCGGGATCGCGAATCCGAGCGTGAACAGCAAGCCGCCGCCGAGGACCCGCGCGCGACCGGTTCGAGCGCCGGCCGCGAGCTCTGCGCTGGACAGGCCCGTCATATACGACAGATAGCCGGGCACCAGCGGTACGACGCAGGGCGACGCGAACGACACCAGCCCGGCCGCGAACGCCACCGCAGCGGCGACCAGGAGGTTGGCGCTAGTGATGAGCTCGCTGACCTGCATCTAGCCGGCCTCTGGCTCGGCCAGGAGATCCTGCAGGTACGGGACCAGCTGGCGGGCGGTGACCGCGCCGAACAGGCGGACCGCCACGTTGTGATCGGCGTCGAGAATGATCGTCGAGGGAAGCCCTGCCGGCCCGATGGCGCCGAACGACGCGGCGACGACCGCCGCCTCGTCATGCAGCGAGGGGTAGGTCACGCGGTGCTCGGCCTCGAACGCGACAGCGTTCGCGCGCTGGTCTTTGATGTTCACGCCGAGCACGTGCACGCCTTCATCGGCGAACTCGGTGGCGACCGCCGACAGATGGGGCACCTCGGCGACGCACGGACCGCACCATGAGGCCCAGAAGTTGACCAGGACGACGCCGTCGAGATCCTCCAGTGCCAGCTGGTCACCTTGAAGCGTCACGCCCGCCACGTCGGGGGCAGGCTCGCGCTCGGCCGGGGGGATCACCACGCCCGCCGCAGCGGTGTCGCTCACACACGCCGTGAGCGCGAGCAAGAGCAGGACCAGGGCTTCGCGCATTCCAGCCATAGTAAGGTCCGCCGGCGCGGGCGTTCGCCGCAGGCGGGGCCAGCCCAGCCCCGAGGCCGCTGCAGGAACGCTAGGCCTCGGCGGAAACGCGCTCGCGCTCCTCGGCGACGTGCGCCGCATCTTCCGCCAGCTCACGCTGCTCGCGGCGCTCGTCGAGGGCCAGCAGCGCCAGGTGGATCAGGAAGGCGACGGTCATGACCGCCAGCATCACGATGCTGGGGAACTGGATGTTGCCGGCGTCGAAGAAAGCGAAGGCACGGAACGTGGCGCCGTCGGGGATCGGCTGGCCGATCTGGGTCTCGGATACGCCTTCGGGAAGGCTGCCGTCGGCGTTGGGCTGATAGGACTCCTTGAACTCCGCCGAGATCATCGGGAACCCGTTGGTCGCCTCGCGGTACCGCACGGTGTCCCCGACGGGAACCCAGGTGGCCGGGATGCGGCTGCCGGCCTCCTGCTCGCCGAAGAACGACTGGATCTCCTGGACTCCGGTGTCGGCTTGGGCGGCGAACGCGTCGGGCACCTCGGTCCAGCCCTCCGGGAACGTTTTCGCGGTGACGAACCGCTCGTCCTCGGCAATGACGCTGTCGCCCGCGAACGGCGTCCACGTCGGCTGGTAGGCGTCCAGCGGCTGGCCGGGCAAGGTGATAGGACCGGTCGCGATCGGCGTGCCCGGCGCCCCGAAGGTCCAGAACAGCGCCAGGATGATCATGAATCCGAAGAACGACGTCGCCTCCACCAGGTAGGCGCGTCGAGCGCCCAGGTTGGATCGCAGCAGCAGGAAAACGCTGCCGAAGAAGATCAGCAGCCCTGCCGGCAGCGCGACCTGCGCGCGCCAGTCCCACGGGGGGACCCATTCGTGGCTGGCCTCCTCAACAGCGAGTAGCACCAGTCCCAGCAGATCCAGCGACATGACCCAAGCTCCTCGTGTCAACCGGCCGCGCGGCGGCCTGCGGCGGCCGCCTCCTGCGCCGGCTCGGTGCTGTCCGCTTGCGGCTGCCGCTCCTCAAGCGTCATTCCAGGCCCCTGATATCCGCGCAGCCGCTCGGGGATCGTCGCGGGCTGCTGCTCAGCGAGATAGTCCACGATCCGCTCCAGCGCCTCATCGGTGTAGCGCGCCTCGGGGTAGAGGTAGCCGTTCTGCCACGGCGGCATCATCGGCGCGGCCCCGACGTAGATCCCGTTGCGCACGATGCCCAGCACGGTGTCGCGCCCGTGGCGCTCGAAGACTCCCACCAGAGTCGGCCCAACCTCGCCCTGGAGCTCGGCGCCATGGCACTGGGCGCAGTTCTGGATGAACAGCTCCTGGCCGGAGAGGTCCGAAGCCGACGTGGCCTCGGCCACCTCATCAATCTGGTTGTCCAGGATGAAGCGGACGATGTCCTCGATCTCCTGGTCATTCAGCGGGCCATCGAACTGCGATCCCCAGGTGGGCATCGGCGTCCCCGGCCGGCCGCGCGTGATCGTCGTCCGGACAAGATCCTCGACATCGGTGATGACGTCGCTGCCCTCATACCGGGCCACGATGTCGTTCAGCGCCGGCACCGGCCATTGATCCGGCGCAGCGGGCGCGGCGTCTTCGCCGGCCGCTTCCTCGCCCTCGTCCGCCGTTGCGTCGCCATCGTCGACCGCGCGATAGGGAGAAGCGGTGGACCCTCCGCTGAGGTCCGCCGCGTGGCACAGCGCGCAGTACTGCCCGTACGCCACAGCACCGCGCTCCACGGTGGCGACGAACATGCCCTCCCGCTGGCCCTGGATCCTGCGCGCCTCGGCGATTCCGTACACCGGCAGGAACACGGCGAAGAACAGCGTCAGCACCAGCCCCCAGGCCATGTAGCGCTCGATCACGCTGCGCTCGAGCTGCTCGTCGGAGTAAGCCGGGCGCATGCCCGGGGGGATGTCTTCGCGCAGGCGCCGGCCGCGGCCCGCGCTGACGATCAGATAGGCGATGACCGCCACCGCCGCGAGGGCGAGAACGAGAACCGCTGCTCCTGTGGTGGTCACTAGTGTGATCCTTCTCCTGCTCGAAGCGCCTGGGACCTACAGGCAGCTGGGGCCTTCCCGCTCCTGGTCTAGCACCACCGCCTGGCGCGACGGGCCGGTCCGCAGATCGCCGGTGTTGACGAAGACCTCGCCTTGCTCGACCGTGATCGGGAACCGGTCCAGCCCGCGCGGCGCAGGCCCGTCCTTCCACTCTCCCCAGCGGTTGTAGCGCGAGCCGTGGCACGGGCACTCGAACCACTGCGAGGTCTGGCACCAGGGAACCTTGCAGCCAAGGTGCACGCACTTCTGATACAGCGCCATGAGGTTGCTGCCGCCGGTGATCTCCTCGTACTGGCCGTCGGGGTCGAGCGCGGGATCGTACTCGACGATGTACATGCGCCCCGCCGGGAACGCGAACGGCGCCTGGGCCTCGCGGATGGCGCTGAGCACGTCCTCTGGCGGGCCGACTCGTATCCGGGCGCCGAAGCCGCCCGCGGCGTCCGGCCACAGGAACGCGATCGACGCTCCCCCAAAGCCGGCCAGCGTTCCAAGCCACCCGAACAGCCAGCTGTTCCTGAGAAACGCGCGTCGGTCTGGGCTGAAGGGCTTGCGCCGCTGCTTCGTGGGCTTCGCCGGGGCAGGCTCAGACGCGGCAGCGCCGCCTGCAGACCCAGCGGAGCCCGACGAATCCTTCCCCACGTCGGCAGCGGCCATCAGCTGCGCGCCGAGGTCGCAGCCTGCTGGCAGGGGGCGCAGCTCACGCGGGCTGCGCCCGACGGGGTAGACCGCCAGATTCTCCCGGCGGATCCACCACGCGACCGCCGTCAGCGCCGCGGCAACTGCCGCGAATCCGAGAATCATCGTTGTCATCGATATCACTCGCAGGCCTGTCTACAAGGTGAACCAGATGCCGTCGACCCACGGCCACACCCAGTTCTGGCCGGGTCCGCGGAACAGCGAACCGATCAGCGTCAGGATCCCGGATCCGAGCATGAAGAAGGTGAAAAGCGTGTATGCCGTCTTGCGGTTCTCCGGGCGAACTGACGGATTCTTGTCCACGTACGGGATCGCCATGAGGCCGAGCAGGCCGACGACGCCGGGGATGATCACGCCGGCCACCATCGGGTGGAAGAAGCGCAGGAGCTCCTGGAGTCCCAGGAAGTACCAAGGGGCCTTGGACGGGTTGGGCGTGACGTTCGGGTTCGCGAGTGGCTGCAGTGGCGCGGGCACCACGGCCGAGAACAGCGTGAGAAAGGCCATCAGGCTCAGCAGGGCGATGAGCTCAGCGCCGAGGAGGTGCGGCCAGGTGTAGACCTTGTCCTCCTGCTTGCCGCGGATCTGCTGGATCCCCGTGGGAGGAACCATCGCGAGCAGGCGGTGCGTGTGCGCCTGACCGGCGAGCTTCGTCTCCGCGGATCCGGCGGCCTCGCCGTTGCCGCGCTCCTTGAGCGCCGCGGCCACCCTGGCCTGCCGCTCCTCCGGTGTCAGCGCGCCGCCGCCAGTGCGCTCCTTGGTGGCGACCCCCCCGCCTGCGACGGTCTCGCCGCCGCCCTCGGCGGCCGCGGTGGGGCGGTCCTCTGCGGCTGACGCCTCGCGCGGCCCGAGCGTCTCGCCTGCTGCGGCCTTCTTGGCCCGAACCGCCGCCGCCTTCGCCTTCGCCCGTGCGATCCGCTCGCTCTTGCCCGCAGCGATCAGCTCGTCGTAGACCTTCTGGTCCATCTCAACTTCTTCGGCCATGACGCGCTCCTTATATCAGCCTGCTGCCGCGGCTACAGCGGGCCGGAGATGCCGCCGTCCTTGCGAATCCTCCAGAAGTGGACAGCAAGGAAGATGGTGAGGATGAACGGCAGGGCGAGCACATGCAGCACGTACCAGCGCAGCAGCGTCTCGGGGCCGATCTCCACGCCCCCGAGCAGCACGAACGAGACCTCTCGCCCGAACACGGGCGTGAACCCGGCCATCGCAGTGCCGACGGTGAAGGCCCACAGCGCCAGCTGATCCCATGGGAGCAGATACCCGCTGAAAGCGAGCAGGAGCGTCAGCAACAGCAGGATCACGCCGACAACCCAGTTGAACTCGCGCGGGGGCTTGTAGGCGCCGTGATAGAAGACGCGCGCCATGTGCAGGAACACGGTGAACACCATCAAGTGGGCGGCCCAGCGATGCATGTTCCTCACGAAATCGCCGAACACGACCGTGTCCCGGAGGCGGACCATGTCCAGGTAGGCGTGCTCGGCGCCGGCGCCCGCGGCAGGCCGGTAGAAGAACATCAGGAAGATGCCCGTGACGGTCAGGAGGATGAACAGAAAGAAGCTCAGCCCTCCCAGGCAGTAGGTGTAGGTCAGCTTGAGGCCGTGGCGCTTCACCTTCACCGGGTGCAGGTGGTACAGCACATTGTTCATCGCGGCCAGCGCCCGATCACGGGACGTGTCGCGATAGCCCTTCCGATAGATCGAACCCGGCCGGAAGATCGACTTCCAGATGACGTTGTCCTGGACCCGCTTTTTGAGCTCGTCGGGCGCCGGAGGGCGGAGAGACGGGAGCCTGGCCACCTACAACCCTTCGGTTAGTTGCTGTCGACCCGGCCGAGCCACAGGGCGTCGGACGGGCAGCGCTCGACGCAGATCGCGCAGCGCGTGCATTCGTTGTCGTCGATCACGAAGATCGCTTCAGCCGTATTCGCCAGCGTCATGACCTGCGTCGTCTCGGCGTCGGCGATGATGTTCGGCGCCAGCATGAAGATGCACTCCCACGGGCAGACGTCCTCGCAAGCCCGGCACAAGATGCACAGCTCTGGGGTCAGGCCGATGTGCCGCTTTGGCTTGACGCGCTCCTGGAGCCAGCTCGGATCAACGGTCTCGACCCGGTAGTCATCGAAGATCTCCGGGTGCAGTCCCTGGTCCGTCTTGCCCATCCTGCGTCCTGACGTGGTCTCGGCGGGGCAGCTGCTGCGGCCCCCGCGACGCTACTTGTAGCCGCCCGTAGCCGGGCCCTTCTCCTCGCCGTCCGCGAGCGACCGCGAATAGCGCTTCTGGATCCACAGCGCCGCCACGATGGACGCGCCCATCGCGACGGTGATCTCCGCCATGGCGACGCTGTCGCGGAACACCTGATAGAAGTTCGCAGCGACCGGGTCGAGCGCGTTTGGTATGACCCGCCCTCCGAGGAGATCCCGCTCGGCATCGGCGAAGTAGATCCAAGCGGACGGGATGATCCCGAACACCCACCAGGCGACGAGCGTCGCGGCCATGGCGCCCAGAATGGCCGACACCCAGCCGTAGGAGGTCCGCAGGCGGACCGCTCCGCCGGTGAAGACCACGATGAGGACCAGGCTGCCGACCGTCACGCCCAGGCCGCGCCACGTGTCCATGAAGCGCCAGAGCGCGGCGAAGACCTCGGGTATCGCCCGGAAGAACTCGCCCACGGTCCGTCTGCCCTTTCCTCGGTCCGATCAGTGTCGTGACCAGCGTCGCAGCGGGCTTTGACGCCCGTCCCCGCGTGGCGCCAACTGTACCGGGGGGGGCGCGGCGCCGCCAACTGCGCGGACGGCTGCGGACCGGCTGCAATGCGCTAGGCGGGCCGATCGGCGGCGCTGGCTCCGAGCCGCTCGGCGATGAGGCCGCGCAGCTGCTCGGCGTTCAGCGGACCGGTGTGGTGCAGGACGATGGTGCCGTCGGCGTCCACGAACAGGGTGGTCGGCAGCCCGAACACCCCGACGCCGATCTCAAGCTCGCGGTCGGCGTCGACCGCGAGGTCATAGGTGACGCCCGCCTCCTCGGCGAAGCGCTGCGCCTGCCCGGGCGCATCCCGCACATTGACGCCGAGCATCGCCACCTGGCCCGCCAGCTCTGTGCCCACCTGCTCGAAGTCGGGCATCTCCTCCACGCAGGGACCGCACCAGCTGGCCCAGAAGTTCACCACCAGAGGGCGACCACGGTAGGCCAGCACATCGACCTGGTCGCCGTCGGCGAACCCGTCGAGGACCACGGGCGGCAGCGGGCGGGCGTCGTCGGGCCGGGGGCGCTCGCCGAGCAGCCCCGGCGTTGCCCCGGGGAGGGGCTCGGCGCCCGCCGGAATCCCGTCGGCGCTCCGCTCGGCGACCAGCAGCACGACCGCGACCAGCAGAGCGATCGCTGCGGCGCCTGCGATGGCGGCCGTCCGCCAGGCGGCAGCGGACGCGCCCTCGCTCTCCGCCTCCGCAGTCGGGGCGTCAGCCCCTCGATCGGACCCGCTCACCTGCCCACCTTACCGGCGCCCGAGGACCGGCGGTCAGCGTGAGGCGCGCGCCGGGTCCCCACGCGCCCCGCGGCTGGCGCTACAAGCCGGCCGCGACCTCCTCGGCGGCGGCGATGGTGGCGTCGATGTGCTCGGCGGAGTGGGCTGCGCTGAGGAACAGGGCCTCGTAGCCGGATGGCGGCAGATACACGCCGCGCTCCAGCATCCCGTGGAAGAACTGCGCGTAGCGCTCATGATCGGCTTGCTTGGCGTCGGGATAGCCGCGCACCGGATCCTCGGCGAAGAACACGCTGAACAGGCTCGCCTCCCGCTGGATCACGGCCGGCACTCCGGCGCGCGCGAACGCCTTCCCGAACCCTGCGATGAGACGATCGGCCAGTTCCTCAAGCCGCGCGTAGACGTCGTCGCCCAGCAGGCGCAGCTGCGCGAGCCCGGCAGCCACGGCGACAGGGTTCCCGCTGAGGGTCCCCGCCTGATACACCGCGCCCTCAGGCGCCAGCCGGCGCATCAGGTCAGCCGGTCCGCCGAGCGCCGCGAGCGGAAACCCCGCGCCGACGACCTTCCCCAGCGTGATGAGGTCGGGTGCGATCCCGCGACGGGCGGCCGCGCCCGCCAAGGCCACGCGGAAGCCGGTCAGGACCTCGTCGGCGATGAGCAGCGCGCCGTGGCGGGCGGTGAGATCGCGCAGCAGCTCCAGGAATCCGTCCTGGGCGGGCACGACGCCCATGTTCGCGGCGACCGGCTCGCAGATCACGGCGGCGATCTGCCCCCCTGCGTCCTCGAAGACCGCGCTGATCCCCTCCGGGTCATTCCACTCGGCCACGATCGTGTCCGCCGCGCCCCGCGCCGTGACGCCCGGAGAATCGGGCAGGCCCAGCGTCGCCACGCCGCTGCCGGCGGCGGCCAGCAGCGCGTCCGCGTGGCCGTGATAGTGCCCCGCGAACTTGACGATGCGGTCGCGGCCGGTGGCCGCGCGGGCCAGCCGGATCGCGGTCATGGTCGCCTCGGTCCCGCTGGAGACGCAGCGCACCATCTCCACGCCCGGCACGGCGGCCGCGATGACTTCAGCCAGCTCAACCTCCGCGGCGGTCGGCGCCCCGTAGCTGGAGCCGCGCCGCAGCGCCTCGGCGGCCGCCTCGGTGACCGCGGGATGCCGGTGGCCGAGGATCAGCGGCCCCCAGCTCATGACGTAGTCGATGTAGGAGCGACCGTCGACATCGGTCAGCATCGCCCCTTCGGCGCCGGCGATGAAGCGCGGGACGCCGCCGACGCCGCGGAACGCGCGAACCGGCGAGTTCACCCCACCCGGGATGACGCGCCGGGCACGACTGAACAGCTCTTCTGAGCTCGCCATGTCAGCGGCTTCCCGCCGAGCGGGTGCATTCTGCTCCACCGGTGAAGTCGAATGCACCCAGTCGTGCTTTCAGGACACGGCCGATGGCGTCACCCAGACGCCGGGGCCGCCACCGTTCAGCGGCGCCAGTCATCGCCTCAGGCCGACTGGTTCAGGCGGGTGTCGTCATCCGACGCCTCGACACCGAAGTTCCGCTCATACAGCTCGGCGACGCGCGCCAGCTCGTCGGCCGTGAGGTCGCGGCGGTCGCTGGCGGCGGCGAACTCGGAAATCTGCTCGGGGCCGTAGATGTTCGGCAGCGTCGAGGCGACGCGCGCATCCGCCAGGATCCAGCGCAGCGCCGCCTGCCCCAACGTCATGTCCTCACTGAGGAAGCCCAGGGCCGCGATCTTCTGCACTCCCTCGATCAGCCAGCTGCGTGGGCGATGGCGACGATGGTCGTTCTCGGCGAACACGGTGTCCGCCGTGAGGTTTCCCTCGAGCATGCCCGAAGAGTGCGGGACCCGGACGATCATCCTGGCGCCGGTCTCGCCGGCCGCCTCGAGCAGCTCGCGGCCCGGGTCCTGCTCGAGCAGGTTGTAGATCATCTGAACGCTGGCGACGCTGCGCGTGCGCATCGAATGGACGCCCTCGTCCAGCCAGCCGATCTTGGGGCCGAGCGCCACGCCGTAGGCGCGGATCTTGCCCGCGACAACGGCGGCGTCGAGGAACGCGAACAGCTCGTCGTCGTCCAGATGGCCCATCCTCGGGTTGTGGAGCTGGTACAGATCGATCGGCTCGGTGCCGAGGCGGCGGAGGCTGTCGTCGAGGGCCCTGCGGACGATGTCCACCGAGAAGTCCTTGCGCCGCTCCTGCTGACCGCGGCGCTGCGCCGTCGACGCATCAGAGATGTCGTAGCCGAACTTGGTGGCGATGACGACTCGATCGCGCACGCCGGACAGCGCAGCGCCGAGGATCTCCTCCGCGCGGCCCTCCGCATAGGCGTCCGCGGTGTCGAAGAACGTGATCCCGGCGTCAAACGCTGCTCGGTGCAGGTCCGCGGACTCTTTCTCGGTGTAGGCGCCCCACCAGCCGGTGGTGACGGTCCAGTTCCCGAAGCCGATCTCACTGACTTCGATCCCGGGCGCAAGCTCCCGGTAGCGCATCGGTGCTGCTCCTCGCGTCGGCTATCGCGGCGAATGCCGCCGTCCGGCGAGTGTAGCCACGGAGTGGAACCCTCTCGCGCGCGCCGCGGCGCTGCATCAGAATCCCGGGCCCGGCCACGCGAGGCGGCCGCGCGTCGACCTGACCGCGCCTACGCCATCTGAGGGCGCTGAAGCAAGCTGCCGGCCGCGAGCATCTCGTCGATCTGAACGGGCGGGATGGGGCGAGCGAAGAGGTAGCCCTGCGCGAAATCGCATCCGAGCTCGCGCACGGCGGCGGCCTGCTGCTGGGTCTCTACGCCTTCGGCCAGCACCGCGCGGTCCAGCGCGCGGGCCATGCCCACGATCGCGGACACGATCGCTTCGTCCTCGGCGCCGGCGCCGAGCCCGTCGATGAAGCTCGCGTCGATCTTGACGACATCCACCGGGAAGCGCTTCAGATGGGCCAGCGACGAGTACCCGGTGCCGAAGTCGTCCATCGCCAGGTGGATACCCAAGTCCTTGAGCGCTTGAAGATTGCGGCTCGCGGTCTCCGCGTCCTCCATGGCGGCGCTCTCGGTGATCTCCAGGCCCAGGCACGTCGGGTCCGCCCCGGTCTCCTCCAGGGAGCGCAGCACCATCTCGATCAGATTCGGATCCATCAGCTGGCGCGCCGACAGGTTCACGAACACCCGGAAGGGCCGCACGTCAGGGAACTCGCGGGACCAGCGCGCGAGCTGGCGGCACGACTGGTGCAGGACCCACTCGCCGAGGATGAGGATCAGCCCGCTCTCCTCGGCGATGGGGATGAAGTCGCCTGGCGACACCCAGCCGTCGCGGGGGTGGTTCCAGCGCAGCAGCGCCTCGACACCGACGATCTCCTCGCGCTCCAGCGCGATGATGGGCTGGTAGACGACCTTCAGCTCCTTGCGCTCCGGCGCCCCGTACAGGTCCTGCTCCATGCGCAGACGGCGCATCACGCGTGCGCCCATGACCTCGTCGAACACCTCGAAGCAGGCGCGCCCCCGCTCCTTGGCGCGGTACATCGCAGCGTCGGCGTCGCGCAGCAGGCGCTCGCTGTCGTGCTCATCGGTCGCCAGCGCGATGCCCACGCTGGCGCTCACGTTGGCCTGCTGACCCTGGATCATGAACGGCCGCCCGACTGCCGAGATGATCCGTTCGGCGATTCCGATGACGTCGTGCTCGCCCTCCAGGCGCTCGCACACGATGACGAACTCATCGCCTGCGAACCGCGAGATGGTGTCCTCGGATCGGGCGGTCTCCTGCAGCCGCTTGGTGACGCCGAGCAGCAGCTCGTCACCGGCTGCGTGACCCAGCCGATCGTTGACGTCCTTGAAATGGTCCAAGTCGATGAACAGCACGGCCAGCTCTCCGGCACGGCGCGTGCGGACCGCGAGCGCATGGGTCAGCCGGTCGATCATGAGCGCGCGATTCGGCAGGCCGGTCAGCGGATCGTGCAGCGCCCGGTGGCGGATCTCGTCCTCGCGGGCCCGCCGCTCGATCGCCACCGCCAGGACGTTCGCCGCGGCCTGGAGGAACTTGATCTCCTGGTCGGTGAAATTGCGCTGCTCGTCGCACGCGACGATCAGCACGCCGTAGGGGGCCTCGCTGCCGCCGATCGGGGTGAACACCACTGACGTGGCGGCAAGCCCGCCGACGAGCTCCGGCGAGTCAAGGCGATCATCCGTCGCCATGTCGGCGACGACCACGGTCTGCCCCGTCTCCACGGCGGTGAACGACAGCCGCCGATCATCGGCCGAGATGACCGCGGAGCCGACGGCGTCGTCAGGCCAGCCGAACGCCTCGCGCAGCAGGAGGACAGCTCCTCCCGGAAGCAGCTCGAGCACGCCGCAGTGGTCGACCCGCAGCGTGGCGGCGATCCCCTGCACGGTCTGTCCCAGCAGCGTCGGCAGGTCAGCTTTGCTCAGCGACTGCTGCCCCAGGTCGGCGACCATGCCCTGCTGGGCGGCGCGCGCCTCCAGCTCGCGCTTCCCGCGCTCGCGGGCCATGACCAGGCCGAGAAGGCGGCCGAGCACCAGGAACGTCAGGAGCAGCGATCCGCCGACGGGGATGGTCCGCTGGCCGTTGATCCCGTCCTGGAGGACGATAGCGAGCGTGCCCCCCATCATGGCGGAGGCCAGGACCGCGAATCGGGCGAACGGACGGCCCTGGTCGGTCAGCCCCTCACGCTTGTACTTGCCGTGCGTGACCTCGTTCGGCATCGAGCAGAAGACCACGGCTGCGAGCGCCCACAGGGCCAGCACGCCAGCCGGCGAAGGGTCGCTTCCCTGCACCCGCAGCACGAAGTGCGCCATCGACCCCGCCGTGCCCAGCAGCGCAGCCGATCCGCCGAGCCAGTTCTTGATCAGCCGGCCGCGCGTGAGGATGAGCAGACGGACGGAGAACGCCAGGAACGAAGTGTGCACCAGGGCGGCGAGCGCGTACATCGACTGCTCGACCGGGGTGAGCGTGGAGGCGGCGAGGCTGGTGATATCCAGCGTTGTCCACAGCACGACGCCCACGGCCGTTGACACGATCGTCGCGTCGATCATCCAGTCGCGGTCCACTCCTACCACGCGCGTCTGCTGGAACCAGATGATCCCGAGGGCGAACAACAGATACCCCAGGGCGAAGAACGCGACGGGAACCCACGCTGGCGTGCTGCCCTCGCCCAGGGCGGTCACCAGGTCGCCCAGACCCCAAGACGTCAGCGCCGCCATCCAGATGTACCAGTCGGTCGGAGGCTGAGCGCCGTTGGCCACCCATCCGTGATAGGACAGCGCGGCGGCGGCCAGGAAGATCAGGCCCCAGCCGAGCCGTCCGCCTGATGCCGCAGGCACGACGACGAACAGCGCGGCCAGAGCCGCCCCGCCGCCGAGGACCTGCTTCCACGCGTTCGCAACCATTGCTCTGTAACGTCGGAACAAGTGGGCGATTCTGAAGCCCGAGTTCTTGGAAAGCGCGAAGAAACGGCAGCCGTCAAGCCCGGGTAGACGCGACTTTCCGGGCAAACCATTTGGCCGCGTAGGTGATGATCAGATCCGCTCCCGCACGGCGGATCGATACCAATGATTCCTCCATCGCCGCATCGCCGTCGATCCAGCCGTTCGCTGCGGCGGCGTGCACCATCGCGTACTCACCGGACACGTGGTAGGCGGCGAGTGGCATCCCGGTCGCCTGCTTGACCCGCCAGACGATGTCGAGATAGGACGTCGCCGGTTTCACCAGGAGGATGTCCGCGCCCTCAGCGACATCGGCGAGCGCCTCTCGGATGCCCTCCGCCGCGTTGCCGGGATCCATCTGGTAGCCGCGGCGATCGCCGCTGCGCGGCGCCGACTCGGCGGCATCGCGGAAGGGGCCATAGAACGCGCTGGCGTACTTCGCGCAGTAGGCCATGATCCCTGTGCGCTCGGCGAAGCCCGCGTCATCCAGCGCCGAGCGAATCGCCGCGACCTGCCCGTCCATCATCCCCGACGGGGCGACCAGATCCGCGCCGGCGCCCGCCTGGGCCAGCGCCGCCTTGGCGTACAGCTCGTTGGCCGCGTCGTTGTCCACCGACCCGTCGGGCCCCAGAGGCCCGCAATGGCCGTGATCGGTGAACTCGTCCAGGCAGGTGTCCGCCATCAGGACCATCTCGTCCCCGTGGTCCTCGCGCAGCGCCGTCAGCGCCCGCTGGATGATCCCGTCGCGATGCCACGCCTGGCTGCCCACAGCGTCCTTGCTCGCTGGAATGCCGAACAGCAGCAGGCTCGTCACCCCCGCAGCCCGCAGCTCTTTGGCCTCCGCTCGCAGGCTGTCCAGCGTGTGCTGCACGACACCCGGCAGCGACGCGACCGGGCTCGGCTCGCTGAGTCCCTCCTTCACGAACAGCGGCGCGACGAGTCCGCTGACATCCAGCGAGGTCTCGCGCACCGCCGACCGCAGCGCGGCTGTCCGCCGCAGCCGTCGCGGCCGCGAGACGGGGAATGGGGCAACCTGTCGAAACTCCATCGCAGAGCGAGGATACGCCTGCTCGGCGCCCCTGGGCACTCCGCGGGCCTGGGGTCGGCGTGAGGCCAGTCAGCGGCCCAGCGCTGTGCGAACAGCCTGGACAAGCCCGTCGAGGTTGTGGGGCTCAGCCTCGGCGTCGACGCGCAGGCCCAGATCCCGACACGTCTGGGAGGTCACCGGGCCGATGGACGCGACTTTGACGCGAGAGTCGGGCACACCGCCGGCGAGGTCGACGAGGTTGCGGGCGGTGGACGACGAGGCAAGCGCGACAGCGTCGATCTCACCGTTGGCCAGGCGGCGTCGCACCTCCGCCGGAAGACTCCGAGCCGGGACCGTGCGGTACGCCTCGACATCGCTCACGTGCCAGCCGGCGTCGCGCAGGGCGTCGCCGAGCGCAGGGGTGGCGATGTCGGCCCTCGGCAGCAGCGCCCGGCGACCGCCCAACTCGTCGTCGCGGGCTGCCGCGATCAGCGCCTCGGCGAGACCGCGCGTGGTGAACTGCTCCGGAAGCAGGTCTGCGCGCAGCCCTCTTGCGCTCAGCGCGTCGGCCGTCCCCGACCCCACGGC
This sequence comes from Egibacteraceae bacterium, assembly GCA_035513815.1. Classification (GTDB taxonomy): domain Bacteria; phylum Actinomycetota; class Nitriliruptoria; order Euzebyales; family Egibacteraceae; genus DATKBU01. Next base: position 36,044 of record DATKBU010000104.1, on the reverse strand, counting down.
CGCGATACGGACTCCGGCGAGCAGCCGCGCGTCGGCGCCAAGGGCCCCGATCTGCTCCCACACGGCATGGACCGCGTTGGCCGAGGTGAGCGCGATCCAGTCGTACGCCCCGTCCGCCAGCGAAGCCAGCTCAGCGCGAAGGGGCGCAGGCTCGGAAGGCTCGATGGCGATGGTCGGCGCCTCGACCGCCTCGGCGCCGAGCGCGCGCAGGCGCTCGGACAGCTCGCTGGCCTGCTGCCGGGTCCGGGGCACCAGCACGGACGCGCCATGCAGAGGGCGGGACTCGAACCACGACAGCTCCTCGCCCAGCTCGGCCACCTGTCCGATCACCGTGACCGCCGGGGAGGCGAAGCGTCGCTGGGCGACGCGCTCGCCGATGTCGCCGAGCGTCCCTGTCAGGGTCTGCTGTCGAGGCGTCGACCCCCAGCGCACGAGCGCGACCGGCGTGGCGGGCGCCTTGCCGGCGGCGATGAGCGCCTGAGCGATCTCGGCGATCCGCCTGACTCCCATGAGCAGCACGAGCGTTCCGGGGAAGGACGCGAGCGCCACCCAGTCGACCTGGCGCTCATCCTTGCCCGGATCCTCATGTCCGGTGACGACCGCGAACGCCGGGGCCAGGCCGCGATGCGTCACCGGGATCCCGGCGTACGCCGGGGCTGCGACGGCCGAGGTCACCCCAGGGACGACTTCAAAGGGGGTTCCGGCTCGCACGCACGCCTGCGCCTCCTCCGAGCCCCGGCCCAGCACGAACGGATCTCCCCCCTTGAGCCGGACGACAGCGTGGCCCTCGGCTGCCCTGGATACCAGGAGCTCATTGATCGCCTCCTGGGTCAGCGCGTGACGGTCGGGGAGCTTGCCGACGTAGGCCCGCTCGCAGTCGCCCGCGCACAGGGCGAGCGCCTCCGGCGGGGACAGCCGGTCGTAGGCCACAAACGTCGCCGTGGACAGCAGCCTCGCCGCCCGCACGCTCAGCAGACCAGGGTCGCCCGGGCCGCCGCCGACGAGGTGAACCGTCCCGCGCTGCGCCGGCGGCCCGCCGAATGGGATCGCGCCGAGCTGCTGGCTCTGCGGCCAGCTCGCGACGGGGCGACTCATCTGCTCGCCCTCCCCGCCAACGAACAGCGGTCTTGAACAGTTGCCGACACATGCGTCGCCCAATGTTCAAGTCCCTGAGCTGGGGCGGTCATGCGCCCGCGCTCCCGGTGGAGGCCCGCAGCTGCTCGATCACGCGAACCATCGCATCGCCGCCCTCGGCGAGCGCGGCCTCGGCAAGCGCCGCGCCCAGCGCCTCCGGGTCGTCGGCCGCGCCGACGAGCGATACGCGCAGCACGCGGCGCTCGACCGGATCGGCGATCATCCCGAGAAGCTCAAGGCCGCCGGGCACGGCATGGCACAGTGCGCCCACGGGCGCGAGGCACCCGCCCCCAACCGCAGCGAGGAACGCCCGCTCGGCCCGCACCTGCACATGGCTGACGCGGTCATCGATCGCGGCGCACACCGCCTCGGCGCGCGGGTCGTCGGCTCTGCGCTCGATCGCCAGCGCGCCCTGCGCCGGAGCGGGCAGGCACTCGCCCGGCTCCAGGGGCGCGCCAGTCACGGCCAAGCCAAGCGGCCCGGCGCCCCCGTCCTCGGTCGCCGTGTAGAGCCTGCGCAGGCCCGCAGCTGCGACAACCGCCGCATCGAGGCGGCGCTCGGCGACTGCGCGCAGACGCGTGCCGAGGTTGCCGCGAAGCGCTACGACCTCAAGGCTCGGCTTGGCGCGCAGCAGCTGCAGGCGCCGCCGCGCCGAGGACGTCCCCACCGTGGCGGCAGGGGGCAGCGTGGCCAGCGCGTGACCGTCGCGGCTGATCAGCACGTCGCGCGGATCCTCCCGCGGCGGCACCGCGCCGATCACCAGCCCGGGATGGGGGTCGGTGGGCAGATCCTTGTACGAGTGCACCGCAAGATCGCAGTCACCGTCCGCAACGGCCTGGCGGATCGTGTCGACGAACAGGCCCTTGCTCTCGAAGGCCTCCACGACCCGGTCCGGGTCAAGATCCCCGGTCGCGGCCATCGCAACCAGCTCGAACGGCTCGCCCGTGCGCGCCGATATGAGCTGCCCGGTCTGGAAGGCCTGGGCGCGGGCCAGCGGTGAGCGGCGGGTCGCAATGCGCAGCATCGCGGCTAACCGGCCCGATGAGGGGGCATCGCGCTACTCGGGAAGGTCGAACAGCTCGCGCAGAGCTCCGGCGTAGAGATCGCCGCCCCCGACTCCGTCCTTGGCGTCCGCGATGGACTTCAGCCGCACGGTCGGATCATGCAGGAGCGTGTTGACGATGCCCTTGGTCAGCGCCTCGACCGCGGCCCGCTGGCGCGCATCGAGGCTGTCGAGGCGAGAGGCGAGGCGCTTGATCTCCGCCGCTCGGACATCCTCGGCCCGCGCGCGCAGCGCCGCGATGGTCGGCTCGACCCGCACGCTGCGAGTCCAGGCAGCGAAGGCGCGGGCCTCCTCCTCGACCACTGCGCGAGCCTTGCCCACTTCGGCGCCGGTCTCGCCGGTGTCGGTCAGCGCCCTGACCGCATCGATGTCGAGGACGGTCACGCCCGGCACGGCCGAGCATCCGGGATCCACATCGCGGGGAACCGCGAGATCCAGCAGGACCAGCGGGCGGTCAGGGCGAGACGCCATCGCCAAGGAGACCGCCTCCTGGGAGATGACCGGCTCCGGGGCGCCGGTGGAGCTGAGCACCAGGTCAGCCTGAGCCAGGCCCTCAGACAGCTCCGAGAAGCTCAGCAGATCCGCATCGACCCGGGCAGCGAGCTGCTCGCCGCGCTCGGGGGTGCGATTGGCGACGAGGAGCCTGGCGGCGGAGGCGCGCAGCCGGACGGCCGCCATCGCGCCCATCTTTCCCGCGCCGACGATCAGCACGGCGCGCCCCTGAAGATCGCCGAGCACGCGAGCCGCTGCCTCCAGACCGACATCGACCATGGACGCCGCGCCATCGGAGATGCGCGTCTCGGCGCGCGTGCGCCTGGCCGCGCGCAGCGCACGGCGGAACAGCGACTGCAGCACGCGGCCGGAAGAGCCCTCAGCCTCGGCGTCGTTGAACGCCTGCTTGACCTGCAGCTGGATCTGGCGCTCGCCGACCACCATCGAGTCCAGGCCGCTGGCGACCGCGAACAGATGCGCCGCGGCGCGATCGTCGAAGTAGTCATAGGCAAGCTCGGCGAAGTCCTCCGGCGCGATCCCCCCCCATTCGCCGAAGAAGTTGCGTAGGTCCGCCATGCCCCCGTGGTAGCGCGTGACGTGCGCGTACACCTCCACGCGGTTGCACGTCGACAGCACCACGGCCTCGCGGATGTGGTCGCGCGCGAGCAGCGATGCGAGCGCCTTGGAAAGGCGCTCGGGGGGCACGGCGACCCGATCAAGCAGGCCGACCGGCGCCGTCTTGTAGTTCAGTCCGAGGACGAGAACAGACACGCAGTCGCCACTTCTCTCGCCGTGGTTTGCTCGCCGTCGCGAAGCAGACTCAGGATATCGGTGTCAAGGATGGCGCGCCATTTCGCAGCTCTCGCCTCGGCCGGCAGCGCCGCGAGCGCGGTCTGAACCTTCGGGTCGGCGCGGAGCTGGCCGAGGAGGTCAGCGAGCAGGCCGTACTCAGCGCCCACGGCCGACGCAAGCTGGTCGCGAAGCCGGCGAGCCAGCGCGGGCGCCGCTCCGCCCGTGGATACGGCCACCGTGACCGGGCCGCGGCGCAGCACGGCGGCGAACTCGGCAGTGCCCCCGCCGTCGACCCGCACGCACAGCGTCGACTGCGCCGCGGCGTCGGCGGCGACCCGGGCGTTGGTCGCCGGATCATCGGTCGCGGCGATGACCAGCACGGCGCCGTCGAGATCCTGATCGCGGTAGCCGCGCGGCAGCCAGCGCAGCGTCTGTGAACCGCACAGCGCCTGGACTCGCTCATCGGCCTGCGGCGCCACAACCGTCACGCGCGCACCCGCGGCCAGCAGCGCCGAGACCTTTCCAGCGGCGACGCGCCCAGCGCCGACGCAGACGACGGGAAGATCGCGCAGATCGATCGCCAGCGGCAGCGCCGCTGGGCTGGGCCCGGCCCTCACCTGGGTTCGGTCGGCGCTGACACCTCGTCGAGCTGGCGGCGCGCTGTCCCTCGGCGGACGGACTCCTCGGCCACCTTGCGCTGCTCGTAGAACGACAGGATCTGCAGCTCGATCGACAGATCGACCTTTCGCAGGCTGACCCCGGCGGGGACCTGGATCACCGCGGGGGCGAAGTTGAGTATCGAGGTGATGCCAGCGGCGACCAGCCGGTCGCTGACCTCCTGAGCGACATGCCCGGGCACCGCCAGGACGGCGATCGAGATCTCGCCTTCCTTGACGACGCGCTCCACTTCGTCGAAGTGGGACACCTCCAGGCGCCCGATGCGCTCGCCGACCTTGGACTCGTCGGCATCCAGCAGCGCCGCGATCCGGAACCCGCGCTCCGCGAAGCCGCCGTAGTTGGCCAGCGCATGGCCCAGGTTGCCGACCCCCACGATGCACACGGCCCAGTCCTGCGTGAGGCCAAGCTCGCGGCTGATCTGGTGGATCAGGTACTCAACGTCGTAGCCGACCCCGCGGGTGCCATACGAGCCCAGGTAGGACAGGTCCTTGCGGATCTTGGCTGAGTTGACGCCAGCGGCGGCCGCCAGCGCCTCGCTGGAGATCGTGTGTGTGCCGCGCTCGGCCTTGTCGACCAGCGCCCGGAGGTAGACGGGGAGGCGGGCGACGCTGGCCTCTGGGATCTGCCGTGCGGACAACGCTGCTCCTGCCGTCATTGATGCCGTAGGCCCGGCTGCCCCGTGAGCGCGAGCCGTTTCACAATCGTACGTGCACCGACGGCGGCGCTCAAAGCCGGCGGCGCGCGGCCCGGCGAGCGCGGCCCGCGATGCGGATGGCGGCGCGGAGCTGGTCGGGCTCGAGTTGGTGCTCGGCGATCTCCACGCCGTCGACCGCGACAACGGGAACGCGGATGGTGTAGCGCTCGGTCAAGACACGATCAGCATCGATATCGACCAGCTCGACGCGGGCTCGGCCGCGGGCGACCCGCGCCACCACCGCCTCAGCCGCACGACACAGGCCGCAGCGCTGACGGGTGTAGACGGTGACGACGGGGCGATCTGGGCGCCGACCCAGGCGCACCGGCTCAGCCCTCAGCGCCGCGCGCGTTCGACGGCTTCGATGCTGCCCGGAATCCCACGTACATCAGCCCTACTCCGGCGGCCAGCGTGGCGGAGAACAGCGACGGCTGGCCTGAGCGGATAAACGCGAACGAGGCGCCCGCGGCCACGACGCCGAGAGCGATCAGCAGGATCGTGGGTCGCCGTGAGGTGATCGCGGACCAGACCGTGCCGACGATGACGATGACCGCGGTGTAGTTGGTCCAGCGGAGAAGCCCGTACGCCAGCTGCCCGCCGAGGGCCTGCTCGCCGAGCGGGATTGACCTCGCCTCGCCGGCCGCCTCGAGGACGGCGACATCGAGGGTCGACAGCACTGCGGCCGACAGCGCCCAGACCACCGCGAGCCCGCCGAGCGTCCAGTACACGACCGCCCGGTCCGGATCCATCAGCAGCATCTGGCCGACGGCGAGCAACGGCACCGTGAGCAGCGCCCCGGCCAGCCAGTACACCCAGAAGACCGCAGGCGACCAGCCCACGCCCATCCCCATCGCGGCGGCAGCCGAGGCGAGCGCGAACAGCGCCAGCGACAGCGCCCAGGCAAGCGCGTGAGACCGCCGACGATCGCGGTACTGGCGCGCGAGCTGGAACGCGAAAACGCCGGCCACCGCGGACGCAGCGACGGACAGCGCGACCGCCAGCACCCGAATGTCCTCCCGATCCTGCTCCGACGTGCCTCACCCGACCCGTGGGCGAGCGTAGCCGACCGGGTCGCCGCTCCGCACGGCGACGCCGCCGCCTGGAACAGCGCGAGACACCGAGCTCGTGCACATCCGACAGCAGCCTGCGCCAGCGCGCGAAGCACGGAGCGGGCGCGCCCTTGCCGGCTCTGGCGCGCGATCGCGGGATTCGGGCGAGCGCCGGTCGAGGCGAGGTGGGTAGCGTGGGGTGCATGCGGGCCGACAACAGCCAGGACACGGCGACACGCCCTCGGCTGCTGGCCTCCACGGGGCCGCTGTCGTTCGGGCCTCTGGGCAGCGCGCTGGAGACGATCGCCGATGCCGGGTTCCAGGGTGCGGAAGTGCTCGTGACGCGCGCGCCGGAGTCCCGCGATCCCGACCGTCTGCTGGCCCTGGCGAGCGAGACGGGCCTGGATGTCCCCGTGGTGCACGGGCCATACATGGTGCTGCTGCGCGGCGTCCTCGGCGCCCACTACGTTGAGAAGTCGCGGCGCTCCCTTGAGCTGGCCGCAGCGATCGGCGCACAGCTGCTCGTGGCGCACGCCCCGATGCGGTGGGAACGCGGTCACCGCGGCTGGCTGGCGCGCGAGGCCGCTGGTGAGGCCGCCGCCTATGGCCCTCGCCTGGGGGTGGAGAACCTATTCCCGGTCGGCGGGCTGGCGCTGTCGTCGGTGATCACCGCTGCGCAGCTCGCCGCGTTTCCGCATGTGGTCTTCGACACCAGCCATTTCGGCGTGGCCGGGATCGACCTGCTCAGCGCCTGGGATGCGCTGGGCGAGCGCGTCGCGCACATCCATCTGTCAGATAACCTCGGCGGCGGCCGGGACAGTCACGCGCCCATCGGAGCGGGGACGCTTCCGCTGGAGGCGTTCTGCGCCCGGGTGGCCGCATCTGGATATGACGGCACGGTCACCTTGGAGCTCGACTGCCGACGCTATCTGAATGACCGAACCGCGCTCGTAGGGTTCCTCAGCGCCCAGCGCCGGAGAGCTCAGAGAATGCTGCTGATCGCCGACGAGACAGAGGTTGCCCCCCAATGACCGACCATGCGCATCGCAAGGTTCTGATCCTCGCAGCGAACCTGTTCGAGGACTCCGAGCTGATCTACCCCTTCCACCGGCTGGCGGAGGAGGGCGTCGAGGTGACCGTCGCGAGCCTCGACGGCCAGCCCGTGACCGGTAAGAAGGGCCATGGGCCGCTGGCGGTGGATGCCGCGATCGACCAGATGAGAGCCGACGCCTTCGACGCCCTCGTGATCCCCGGCGGCTTCGCGCCGGATGCGCTTCGCCGCAGCCAGCAGGTGCTGCAGCTCGTCCGCGACTTCAGCGCCGCTTCGAAGCCGGTGGCGTTCATCTGCCACGCCGGATGGGTGCCGATCTCCGCTGGGATCATCAAGGGCCGGCGAGCCACGAGCGTCGACGCGATCCGCGACGACATGGTCAACGCCGGCGCCGACTGGGTCGACGAGCCGGTGGTGGTCGACAGCGAGCTGATCTCTGCCCGCACCCCCGCCGACCTCGGCCCGTGGATGAAGGCCATCATCGCGGCGCTGCGCACCGACGAGTCCGCGCCGCAGAGTTGATCCCCCGGCTAGTCTTGCGCCATGAGACGAGCGACGACCGTGGCGATCGCGGTGCTGCTGGTGCTCATCGTCGCGGCCACGGTCGTCCAGCTGGTGAGCGCTCGCTGATCTGAGCGCGCCGGTCACCCCGGTTCGGCTCCCGACTGCGAAGCAGTAGCCCGCAGGATCACCGGCGCTTCCCGGGCGGCGCCCAGACGCTTCGACGCATCCCCGGCGTTCACGGCGACGGCCGCTCGGCCCAGCGAATCCTCGAGCACGACGATGCTTGCCGGCGGGGCTCCGGCGAACGTCGCGACCACCGAGGCGACATGCTCGCCGCCGCCGGCCGTGACGAGGATCTGCTGGCCCTGAGCGAAGCCGGCTGCCTTGAGATCCGCGCCCGTCGCGCACAGCTGCAGATTGCCGAAGCGATCCACGGCGAGCACTTCGGCCTCGATGAAGCCCGCCGAGACCCTGGCCGCGGGCAGCGCCAGCTCGGTCAGGTCGTCCGTCGACATCGCGATCCCCAGCGATTCCGGATCGCCGCCGGCAGCCAGTCGCGCGCTGGCCGGCGCGAAGACGTCGCGCCCATGGAAGGTGGGTGACGCCGCCGGATCGGCTCGCAGCTCCCACGCGCCGCTCACACCGCCGAGGACCTGCGCCGCCGGCCACAGCAGTCCGTTGTCGGGCCCCACCAGCAGCTGGTCGCCGGCGACCACGATCAGCCCCCGTCTGGCCGTCCCGACGCCGGGGTCAACAACCGCGAGGCACACCCCGGGGGGCAGCCACCCCACGCAATCGGCCAGCGTCGCGGCACCGTGACGGATTGCCTGCGGCGCGATGCCGTGCGTCAGATCGATCACCTTGGCGCCTGGCGCAATCCGCTCGATCACGCTGTGGCACAGGCCGACAAAGGGATCCGCCAGCCCGAAGTCGGAGAGAAACATGATCGGTCGCAACGGCGCGCCTATCCGCTGCCGAGCAGCGAGCGAAGGTCGATGCTTCGAGTTGTCCAGTCATCATCGACTGCGACGGCGCCGAGGCGCAGCGCGCTGGGGATCACGCCTGTCCGTGCGGCAAGGCGCAGCCCTGCCTCGCGATGCTCGACAACGCCGATGCCGATGCAGTTCCCCTGCTCGTCGTCCAGTCCCGCAAGCAGCCCGTGAAGCCGGGAGGCGTCAAGTGTCGGCGGCAGGGTCGGCATGAACGCGGCGGCGCGCACCCGGTAGCGGGTCAGCGGCGGCGCGAAGTAGCGCCGCAGCAGCCGGGAGCGTCGCTCAGCGCGCTGCTCAGCGGTTTTCGACACGACCCCGGGATGGATCTGGACGCGAGTGGTCTCAATCGAGCCGAAGCGGCGCACCGCCGCGAGCAGCGGCTCGAGCTCCTCGCCGCGCTGAAGGGCCACCACGTGATCCGGTCGCAGGATCTCGATCTTGTGAAACTTCAGCGTCTGGGCGGTGACTCCCGACACGAAGCCGGACGTATCGATCACCGCCGCGCCGGACACCGCGCGCGATGCCTCCAGCGCCCGCGCGGCGCCGGTCAGCGTCGCCAGCAGGCGCGTCGCAGGAGTGACGTCGCCGACGAAGTACAGCCCGTCGGCCTCGAAGAGGTCCGTCAGGTCGGCGCGGCTGACCACACGGCGCCAGCCGACCGTGGCCGGCGGCCCCGTAGTCGATTGGCCCACGTCGGTATCGATGTAGGCCGGCACGAGACCGGCGTCGACGAGCGCTCCGAGCAGGCGGGTCGCCAGCGTCGTCTTGCCGCTGTCGATGCCGCCGAGCACGAGCACGGCGCCCGGGCGCGCCTGGACGCGGGCCACGAGAGCGTCCGCCGCGGCTTCGGCGTCTGCAGCGCTCATCCGGCCATGATCACCAGATCAGCATGACCGCGCACACCAGCGTCCCGACGGCGGCGCAACTGGCGCGAGCGCGGGGCTCGGAGGCCATGATGCGCGCCATTCGAGGTGCGGCTGCTGACGCGATGTGCTGCGCCAGGCCGACCATCACCAGCACCCGGACAGCCGCGAACGCGACCGCGACCGCGACCGAGTGCCACACTCCGGCGGAAGCCCCGACTGCCGTGGCCGCCCACCACAGCCAGGTCGGAAGGATCGTCAGCGGGCCGACCCCGAGCCTGGCGCCATACAGGACCGCGACGGTCCGAGCCGAGAACAGCCTGGACCATTCCCTGGGCACCTGCCGCCCCACAGACCAAGGCCGCGGTCTGGAGAGCCTGCTGTAGGCGGCGTCGGCGGCGAGCGCCATCAGGACGACGGCCGCAGACCCGGGCGCGCCGAGCGGCGGCAGGCCGGCGATCTCCCAGGCCGCGCCAGCGGCGAATCCAGCCAGCCCCGCGGCCGTCGCAGCGGCGGCGAGCATGAGGCCCGCCACGATCAGCTTGTCCCGCCCCCGCACGGGAGGCGTCACGGTCTCCGTGATCGACAGGCCTCAGGGCGACCACAGCGTTCGAACGGCGGCCAGCGCCGCGGCGGTCAGCCCCAGCGCAAGCATGGCTCAGCGCCTCGCTCTGCCGATTGGGCGCTCAGAATGCGGCTGGGGGATCACCGGCAAGCCCTGACCGGCGACCCCGCGCAGCAGATGGACTTCGTACTCGTTGATGACCGACTGAAGCTCGTAGTACGCCTGCGTGTCGAAGGCATCGGGTCCGCCGCCTTGATAGGCCGCCGTCAGGCCGTCACGATTGCGCAGCAGCCAGTCGAATGCGCCATCCATCGAGCCGGGAGCGTGGTACAGCAGCGGCGCCGGCAGCGCGGCCATGGCCGCCGCGACCATGCCGGACTTCAGCGGCGCGAGCCCCACCGCCTCGCGGGGGGCGCCCATGGCCCGCGCGGTGTCGGCGAGCAGGCGCGCAAGGGCCGCCGCGTTGCCCTCGATCAGCGGCCGGCCTCCGAAGAAGGCAGCGGCGTCGCTCTCGCTGTCCCCCAGCACCCAGGTGCGCGTGACCCGCCGCGGTGTCGACAGCGCCTGCATCACGCGCTCGCCGCCGCCGATCAGCAGGGGCCGGGCCGCCGCGTTTGCGCACGCCGCCGCGCTGGCAAGCGCACCGGCGCCCGCGGTCCCTGGCAGCACCACGATGGCCGTCCTGGCGCCGGTCATCGCCCTGCTCCATTCCGCGACTTCAGCTGAGAAGTCCCCAGCGTCGGCGCTCTCGCCGACTCGCTCGACCGAAATGCGCATCTGGGCCAGCTGTTCGTCGATGTGCTCGCTCAACTGCGAGCCCGCCACCTTGACGAACTCCACCCGTAGCCGGCGCAGCTCTTCCGCCACCGGCCCTGACAGCGCGCCGCGGCCCGTGAGCAGCACCGGACCGCCCGATACGCGGCCCAGCGACGCCGCGACCGCGGCGTGGAAGGCGGATTCGGCGTCGCCGAGCACCGCGATCGGCGATCGGCCCGGGAACCGGTGCTGGCTGATGCGAACCGCGATGTCGATCGGATCGTCGCTGTCGGTCCGCACGATCTCGCGAGTCTGCAGCCGCGGATCGGCCCCGCAGCTTTCCAGGATGCACAGCACCCGAGTGCCGCTGGGGCAGTAGCCGACCGGGTTGGGCGTGTTCGGGGCGCAGCAATCGCAGATCTTCTTCAGCAGCCCGCCGGCGCAGCATCCGGAGGCGTACCAGCACCAGCCCCATGTGGCGTCGCAGTCGAACGTGTCGCACTTCGGGGAGACCCCGGACTGTCCGCAGACCCGCGCAGACGCGGACTCGGCCAGCAGTGTCGCCATGGTCGAGCCGCCCGCGACGAGGACTGCCAGTCGTCCCAGCCGGCCCAGGAAGCTGCGGCGCGTCGTGCGCCCGGCCGCCCACCTCCCGAGACGCTCGGCGACTTGGTCCACCGTCGCCCCGGTTGCCTCCATCGATCTGTCAGCCATCTTGCGAGCTTCCTTCAAGACACGACTCCACCAGCACTTCGATCTGCTCAAGGGTGTTCGCGACGCCGCCGCCTCGCACGACTCCAGCGGAGTCGACTCCCACGACATAGGGGGTCGAGCGCACGCTGTAGGCGTTGAACACTTCCTGCGTGCCCGGACCCAGCGATACGACGTCGATGCCCAGGTCCTCGTACTGCCGCTCCAGCGCGCGGATCGACGGCAGGAGGTCTTGGCAGATCCGGCACCCCTCGGAGGTGAAGGTCACCAGGGTGAGTCGCCGCGAGCCGAAGTCGAAGTGCTGCGGCAACGGCGCGGGCGCGTCACGCGTCGGGCCCTCGTTGGCGAAATGAACTCCCATCGGGCGGATCCGCGCATGGAGGACGCCGATCTGGCGCAGCAGGACGATCACCGCCAGCGACAGCATGGCAACCGCGACCCACAGGATCACGTACGAGGCGATCCACGCGCCGCCGCTCATACCCCCCCCTCGGGACCCGGTTCCAACGCGTTGTCCCACAGCCGACCCGTCTCCCGGCGCAGCCGCAGCAGCGCGAGCGCCACAGCAGCTGCGGATGCGGCCCCTGTGACGCCAACCATGGCGGGAAGGGTCGGCACGGCAAGCTTCCAGACCGCGAGGGCGGGCGCGGCGAGCAGCGCCAGCGCTGCGTTGCGCAGCAGATCTCCGCTGGACACCGCGTTCGCGCCCGCGGCGCCGAAGCACCCGCACGTCACCGCCGCACCGCGCCGCAGCGCCGAGCCGAGCACCGCGCTGAACGCCGCCAGCGCCAGCAGCGCCGTGGCTGCGCCGAGCGTCGGGCGGACCAGCAGGGCGGCGGCGATGATCAGCTCCGCAGCTGGGACAGCGAACGCCAGGCCGCGGGCGCCGGGCAGGCCAAGGGCAGAGAAGCTGCCTGCCGTCGCCGCCGGGCGACGGGCCTTGACCAACGCCGCCCACGCGAACAGCGCCGCCAGCAGCGGAGCACTCACGTTCCCGTACTCGGCCATCGGCTACTCCAGCGCCATCGCCGGTCGGCGAACCCTCGAGCGGACCGGACTGGACACCGCGCCGTCACCGCCGAGCACTACGATTCGATCGATCTCGGCGAAATGGTCGACCAGGAACTGGTAGGCGACGCCGGCCGCCCGGGCGTCGCTGCCGTCGACGAGCAGCACCGGGCTGGCCGTCAGCGCGGCAAACGGCCCGGCCGCCAGCGCGTCGGGGAAGTTCCCTCCCGTCGCCACGTAGACCGTGCTGAGCGATCCCCCGCGGCGCAGTCCCTCCTCGGCAACCGCCACGCCCGTCGCATAGCGCTCCGGACCAGAGATCCGCCGCGGCGCAGGAAGCTGGCGCACGACTGCGTCGCTCACCACTGCCTGCCCCCCCAGGACGAGCGTGCGGGTGGCGCCGAGCGCGGCCAGGGCGGCTGCCGTGTCCTTGGGCAAGTCGGTATCCGCGAGGACGATCGGGATGCCGTTCGCGGCAGCCACCGGCGCCATCGCGAGCGCGTCAGGGAAGTTGCCGCCGAAGGCCACCGCCACCTCCCCACTGGGCGGCGCGCCGACCTCGCGCGCGATCAGGGCGGCGGTGTCGAACCGGTTCTCCCCGGCGATCCTCTCGACTTCCACGCCGGCGCGCTCTAGCTCGGACTGGACGACCACGCTGACCGCGCCGCTGGCGCCCACGATGAAGGCCTTGCCTGCGCCCAGGCGCCCGACCTCAGCCAGGACCTCGGGACCGCTGCGATCGCCGACGAGCAGGAGGGGGGCGTCATTCTGCGCGGCGAGCGGCGCCGCCGCCAGCGCATCCGGGAAGGTGCCGCCCGCAGCGATCACCACGGTGTCGGCCCCCTGCGGGAACCCGGCCTGGGACGCCTGCACCGCGGTCATGATACGGGTCGCGCCCGAGACGACGCTCAGTGGCAGCGCGGCTGGCTGAAGGGCGACATCGAGGAGCTTGGACTCCATCTGCGCCAGCGAGACGGTGACGGTCGCCGTCTCGTACTGCGCGAGCGGCGAGCCGAACTCGATCGCATACGACCCGGGAGCCAGCGGATGGAGCCGGTAGCCCCCGGCCGAGGAGGTCTCCGTACTGGTGTCAGTGGGGCCTGCCTCGGTCCCGACGCGCACGCTGCCCACTGCCGTCCCATCGGGCGCAGTGACCGTGCCATAGACCTGAGCGCCGTGATCGGCGCCCGCGTCGGGAATCGTCACGGCGGCGGGGGCCAGCGCAAGCACAGCCACCAGCGCGACGCGAGCGCTCCTCGACTGGGCTCGCCGTGCGCCGCGCGGGCCATTGCGTCGCCGGGCGCCAAATGCCGGCCCAGCTTCGGTGTTCGTTGCGTGCTCCATCCTGCGAATATTCGGCCACGAAGGGACGACAGCTTGAGCGGCGCACATAATTGCAGGGCGAACCCGTGTGAGGCGTGAAGCGGCGCGGGTTCACGACCAGGCCAGCATCGCCTCGGTCACAGGGGCGAAGAGGCTCGGGGCCAGGTTGTCGTCGACGGGCAGGACGGCGTCCGTGCGTCCTCGGGCCTGCGCCAGCGGCAGCGCGGGATCGTTGACATCGGCGATGGCGAGCGCCGGGATCCCCGCCTCGATGGCGGCGCCGGCCATCCCGTGATCGCCGATGACCAGATCTACCGCGTCGGCGCCGCCGAGCTCTTCGAGCATGGCCTGCATGTAGCGCGGATGATGGCTGTGAATCAGGGCGGCGGCGCTGAATACGGCGGCCACACCGTCCAGAAAGCGGAGCCCCTGCGGGCGGCCGTCCTCGGCCGTGCGCAGCACCACATCGTCCAGCGGCGTGAGGATCTTGCATCCCGCCGCGCGCAGAGCCCGTGCGATGGCGCCGTAGTGCGGGATGAGCCCTGTCGGATGCCCGGTGGCCAGCAGGACCCGTCCGCCGGAGCGCGCGGTGTCGGCGAGGCGGCCCCGGTGCAGCGCGATCGCGCGGAGGCACGCGTCCGGATCGATCCAGCCGGGCCCGTTGGGCTCGGCGGTCTCGGGATCCCCGCCGCACAGCGCCCGCACGGCAGCGATCGCCGCGCCGAGATCGGCCTCGCGCCAATCGGACAGCCCGAACGTGTAATGAGAACGACCCGCAACCAGCCGTGCGCAGTTGGCAAGCGTGCTGACGGGCGGCGTCGCGACCTGACCGGCGAGTCGGCTGGTCACCAGATGCGCGCGCAGCGCGTCTTGGCCTGACCAGCTCACGGCAAGCGCTCCAGCAGGTCGAACGCCGCGCGCTTGAGCTCTTCCACGCTGCCTCGGGTCTCCTCGCGCAGCGCGGTCACGCGAGCTGGGCTCACATGCACGGGCGGGTCGTGGAAGGTCTGAGGGGGCGTGACGCCGGCGCGGGCCTCGGCCTCGTGCAGCCAGCCCCAGGGCAGCTCCATCGGCAGATGCTGGCCGCTGAGCTCGGCGAAGTAGATGGTCCAGGCCCGAGGGACCACGGAGGCGATCTGATACCCGCCCCCGCCAAGCGCGACCCAGCGCCCGTGCGCCCGCTCATGGGCCAGACGATGAAGGCGGGCGGCGATCTGCGCATAGTCGTCGGTCGTCAGCGCCAGATGCGCGAGCGGATCGGTCACGTGGGTATCGCAGCCCAGCTGGGTGACCAGCACGTCTGGCCGGAACGCATCCAGCGCCGCCGGGACGACCGCGTCGAACGCCTCGAGATACACCTCACCGGTCGTCGAGGGGGCAAGCGGCACGTTGAGGGAAGCGCCGCGGCCGTCGCCCTCGCCGATCTCGCCGGGGAATCCGGTGCCGGGGAACAGGTAGCGCCCCGACTCGTGGAGGCTCACCGTGAGGACCCGCGGATTGTCATAGAACATCGCCTGCACGCCGTCGCCGTGATGCGTGTCGACATCGACATACGCAACCTTCCCGGCCCCGTGGCGCAGCAGCCAGTCGATCGCGAACGCGGGATCGTTGTAGACGCAGAAGCCAGAGGCTCGATCGCTCATGGCGTGATGCAGACCGCCGGCCGGATTGAAGGCGTGCCGCGCCGCGCCCTGCCACACCTCGCGGGCGGCAGCGACGGATGCGCCGCAGACCTCCAGCGAGGCCTCGTGCATGCCGGCGAACACAGGGTTGTCGCCCGCCCCGAGGCCGTGCGCCGGCGCCCCCGCCGGATCCGGGTCCGCCGACAGGCGCCGCACCTGCTCGACGTAGGCGGGATCGTGAAGTCTGAGCACGTCGGCGTCATCGAACGCAGCCGGCGCCACAGTGGCGACGTTCCCGCCGTCGGCCAGGCCGCAGGCTTGGATGAGCGAGACAGTGAGCTCAACGCGCAGCGGCTTCAGCGGGTGATGGGGCCCGAAGTCGTACCGCAGCCCACCCGCCCAGATCAGCGCCGAGCTCAACCCTCGTTGACGGGGGCGATCAGGTCAGGAAGATCGAAGGCGAGATCCGCGAGATGCCCGGAGCAGCAGCGGTGAGCCTCGAGATGGCCGACCAGTTGCTCCTCGACGGCCTGGCGCAGCGCCTGCACTCTCGACGTCGCATCCAGCGGGACGGTCGCGGCGATGTCCAGGTTGCCGACCGCCGTGGCGACCGACTTCCGGCAGCAGGCGAACACCGGCATGTCATCCCGCCAGGCGCCTTCGAACTCGCCCAGGAGGCGATCGATGGATGCTGATCGCGTCGTCGTCATCCCATACTCCCCATCTGCTGTCTCTTGCGCCCAGGCTACCCAGGCCGGCGCCGCTCGCAACGGCA
Organism: Egibacteraceae bacterium; assembly: GCA_035513815.1. Lineage (GTDB taxonomy): Bacteria > Actinomycetota > Nitriliruptoria > Euzebyales > Egibacteraceae > DATKBU01. The sequence continues at coordinate 19,972 of DATKBU010000104.1, read as the reverse complement.
CTGCGCGCGGAACGCGCTCACCCGCCTGCCAGCTCTTCGGAGCGCAGCTTCGCCGCCTCGATCGCGTTGAGGAATGCGGCGCGGACCCGCTGCTCCTCGAGCACCCGGATCGCTGCGATGGTGGTGCCGCCGGGAGACGTGACAGCCTCGCGAAGCTCCACCGGGTGCTTGCCCGTGTCGCGCAGCATCTTCGCGCTTCCCACCATCGTCTGGACGATCAGCTCGGTGGCCACATCGCGCGAAAGCCCGAGAAGGATCCCGGCGTCGATCATCGCCTCGGCGAGCAGGAAGAAATACGCCGGCCCCGATCCCGACAGCGCGGTGACGGCGTCCAGATGCTCCTCCGCCAGGTGGACGACCTTTCCGACGTGGCCGAGCACCGCCTCGGCGACCGCGAGGTGCTCTTCACCAGCCTCCCGGCCCGGAGCGATCGCGCTCATCGCCTCATCGACCTGCACGGGAACGTTCGACATCACGCGCACCACCGGGACGCCGGCGGGCAGCATCTGCTCGATGACACTGGTCGGCACGCCGGCGGCGACGGAGATGATCGTCTGGCCCGAGTGAACCTTCGGCGCGATCTCGGTCAGCAGCGCGCGCATGTTCTGGGGCTTCACCGCAAGGATCAGCACATCCGCGTCGGCCGCCGCGGACGCGGAGTCGAGTTCGGTGCGCACGCCGTACGTCTCGCTCAGCGCGCGAGCGCGCTCTTCCCGCCTGACCGCGCAGCGGATCTGCTCCGGCTTCGCCCACCCGGAGCGCAGCAGACCGGACAGCAGGGCCTCGCCCATGCGGCCGGTGCCAAGAATCGCAAGCGTGCCCTCCATGGCACTGCAGGGTACCGCGACCCGCCTACTCCTGGCGCGTGCGCGGGAGGCTCAGCGCCGACCGAGGGCCCGCAGAAAGAACACCAGATTGGCGGGGCGCTCCGCGATCCGGCGCACCAGGTACGGATACCACTCGCTGCCGAACGGGACATACACCCGCAGCCGATAGCCATCGGCCACGAGGGACCCCTGAAGTTTGGGCCGCACCCCGTACAGCATCTGGAACTCGAACTCGTCGGGAGCGCGGCCGAGGGCAGTCGCGACTCGCTTGGCGCGCTCGATGAGCCGGTGATCGTGCGTGGCGAGCCGTGGGTAGACCCCGTGCTCCAGCAGCCAGTCAGCGCACTCGGCGAAGCTTCGATCCACCGCCGAGCGCGATTGATGCGCCACGCTGGCCGGCTCCGCGTACGCGCCCTTGCACAGGCGCAGGCTGGCGCCCGCGGCGGTGAGGCGCTCGATGTCGCCGCGGGTTCGGTGCAGGTAGGCCTGGACTGCGCAGCCGACCTCGTGGCGGCCGGCGGCCCGGAGGCGCTCCACCAGCGCGACGGTGGCTTCGGTGACGGAGCTGTCCTCCATGTCGAGTGTCACGTGGGCGGGGACGGCCTCCGCTGCGGCGGCGACCTCTCCGAGCAGCTCCTCGCACAGCGCGCGATCGACCGCCAGCCCTACTCCCGTGGGCTTGACGGACACGCCGCCAGGAAGACCCTCGACGCGGATGCGGTCGAGGACTTCCAGCAGCACCTTGCTGGCGGAGCGGGCCCTTGACTCCTCGGTCACGCTCTCACCGAGGTAGTCAAGCGTCGCCGACCGCCCGGCGGCGGCCAGGCGCGCGGCTGCGTGAAGCCCGTCGTCAATCGTCTCGCCGGCGACGTAGCGCAGCGCCACCCGGCGCGGCAGCGATCGCTGCGCCACCTGCTCGCGAAGCAGGCGGCTCTGGGACGCCCGAATCAGCAGCGAGCGCAGGACGGCTCCCGGCGCGATAGGCATCCCGCCGGCCTACGCGGGGTCTTCCACGGCGGCCCCGAGGATCCCCGACAGATGCGCGATCGAGAACCGCTGCACGTCGTCACCCGCGTGCCCGGGCGCGTCGAACGTGGCGGTCGCGGCGGCGGCGACGGTCACGTCGATGTCGCGGTTGCGCAAGTCGGCGGTGGTGTGCAGCACGCAGATATCCGTGCAGACCCCGCAGATCCGCACACGGTCGATCCCAAAGCGGTTGAGATGGCCCTCGAGCTCGGTTTCGAAAAGCGCCGAGTAGCGCCGCTTGCGGACCACGAAGACGTTGTCGCGATCGAGGAACGGCTGGAGCTCGTCGACCAGCTGCGCCTCCGAGGTCCCGCGAACGCAATGGACGGGGAAGATCTTAAATTCCTCATCGTCGAGCTCATGCGTGTCAGCGGTGAAGAACACGTAGTGGTCTGCTGCCAGCGCTGCGGTGACTTCGCTGATGACGTCAGGCAGGACGGCCAGGCAGCGATCGCTCGCGAGATTGCCCTCGCGCAGAAACCCGTTCTGCATGTCGACGACGATGAGCGCCTCCGCACCCATACGGCTCACCTCCCCACAGCACTGTTGCCGGGGCGGCGAATGGTCAACCGCCCCGCCCTCGTCTGGTTGGGGGAAGCAGACCGACCGCGCTGCGGACGTGCGCAGGCCCGCGACCAAGGCCGCGGGCCTACCCGCCGGGGAGGTCGCGCGCCTTCGAGGCGGTGCGCGCGTCCTGCGCCCTTCGCTTCGCGGGCCCGGGCTGGCTCCAGCCACGACCCACTATCTATGTAGGATTGACCAGCAGCGCGGCCGCATCCACAGAATCTCTTGTTTCACCCCTCCGCGGCGCATGACTAGTCCATACCACTGCAAAACGCAGCGTGAGGACTACGTGATAGGGTTCGGCGCCGCCCCCACCCTTGCGCGCCACGCTTGCTCACGGTCAATGTAATGGGCGAATCCGAGCCGCAGCGCAGCGTCGAACGTCTCATCGACCAATGCGATCAGCTGGCCGAGCAGCACATCGACCTGCTCGAGGGTGACGGCCGCCGCCGGGAAGACGCCCACGATCAGCACATCGCCATCCCCCGTCAGCGCGAAGCGATAGATGTGGCTGGCGAGGTGCCGCCGCAGCAGCAGCGCGTAGGTCTGCGCCTGGTTCTCCTCGGGCGCGTGGATGAAGAAGGACTCGACGGCGAGCGTGCGCTCTCCCAGCCGGAGGTGCGTCGGGATGGCGCGCTTGCGCTCGCCGGGAAGCACCGCCAGCCATCCCGCCTCGCTGGTGCGCTCGACCGTGATCTCCGGATGGTCGCTGAACCATCGTTGGATCGCGTCCGCCGCAATCATCAGGCGCCTCGCTGGACGCTCGACGCCGCCGGCCAGCGGCGCTCGAGCACGCGGCGATAGACGCCGAGCATTCCCGCGGCTGTGCGCTCCCAGCTGTGGGCGAGAGCGCGCTTGCGCCCCGCAGCCGATGCGTCCTGACGTGCGACCGGATCCGTCAGATACTCCACGAGCGCCTGAGCGTAGTCACGCGGATCGTGGCCGGCGATCAGCGTGCCCCCGCCGCCGGCGAGCACATGGCGCAGACCGCCGACTCCAGCCGCCACAACGGGCGTCCCGCACGCCTGGGCCTCCAGCGCCACCAGACCGAAGCTCTCCGAACGGCTGGGCATGATCACGACGTCAGCGGCGCGATAGAGCGCGGCGAGCTCGTGCTGCGGGCGAGCGCCGAGCAGCGCAACCCGGTCGGCGATCCCCAGCGAGCTCGCGAGCGCGCGCAGCCCCGCGGGACTCGACTCCCCCGCTCGGTCTCCGCTGGGCCCACCGCAGATCACCAGCCTCGCCGGCGGTTCGTGCTCGCCCAGCAGCCGATCAACCGCTGCGAGCGCACGCACTGCGATGTCTGGGCTCTTCAACGGCTGCAGCCGCCCGACGAACAGCACGATCCGTCCGCCGCCGAGGCTGCGCCGCGCGGCCTGCCGATCGCCGGGTGAGAAGATCTTCAGATCGACGCCCGGCTCGACGACGTGGACTCTTCCCGGGCGCGCGCGGTAGCGGTCGTGAAGGATCGCGGCCTCCTCGCCGGTGGGAGCGACCAGCGCGTCGGCGGTGGCGACCACGCGATCCTCGGCGGCGATCCGCAGCGCCGATTCGGGCGCTTCGCCGGGCGCGAGGCTGGAGTTCTTGACGCGAGCGAGCGTATGGAAGCTCTGGATCAGCGGAACGCCGAGTCGCCCGCTGGCCTTGCGCCCCACCCACCCGCTCATCCAGTAGTGCGCATGGAGCAGGTCAAGCGCCTGCGAAGCCGGGTGCGCCGCCAGCCCCAGATAGAAGGCGCACAGGTGCGGCGGCAGTCCGGATTTCGCCAGTCCAGCTGGGCCGGCCTGGATGTGATGCACGCGCGCGCCGTCGGCGGTTCGAATGGTCGGCGGGAGATCTTCGCCGCCAGCTCGGGTGAAGATCTCGACCTCGACGCCGGCGCGCGCCAGCTGCTGGGCGAGAGACGCGATGTAGACATTCATCCCGCCGGAGTCTCCGACGCCGGGCAGCTCAAGAGGAGATGTGTGAACGGATACGATCCCAACGCGCCTCGGCCCGTCGCCGGGCCGAGGCGGCGCGGCTGGCCCCGCCCGATCCGACGGCCGGTGATCTCCGGGCTCAGCGGCTGCGCCGTCCTCCAGTGCGATCGCCCTCATGCCGTCGCTTCACTTCCCTGGTCGTCACCCGTCCAATCTCGCCAGGGTACCGGGTGGTTACGCAGCGCAGCTCCGCGCCGTGCGCGCATCGATTCAGCCGGGCCAGATCGCAAGCATGGGCGCGGTTTCCAGGGCGCCGCGGGGCGATCCTCCGCCCAGAACTCGGGGGCGCAGCACGTCCTCCGGCACTGTCGCGCCCAGCAGTCGAAGCGCCGCCGCGACCGCCGGGGCCGCGGCCCTTCCGCCTCCATCTGCGATCTTGACCGCGATACCGACTGCCCCCTCCGGCCCCTGAAAGCCCGCGCCGAAGACTGCTTCCGCCCCGGCCTTCGCCACGACCCGCGAGTCGGCCGCCATCAGGCGTGTATCCGGCGAAGCCGGGTCGCCGACAAGATCCGGTCGCGCGCGCATCGCATCCCGCACCAGTGCCAGCCCCGGCTCGTCGCCGGCCGCGAGAGAAGCGAACGCGGCGGCGACGGCGCGCAGCCGCATCACCCAGGCAGGCGCCCCGCAGCCATCGACTCCGGGCCCGGCCGGCGGCGAGCCACCCACTCGCTCGAGGCAGTCGCGCACCGCCAGCTGCACGGCCGACGCCGGATTGAGATAGTGCCGCGCGTCTCCCGCCGCGACCGACTGGGCCCACGCCAGCAGGGCGTGCTTTCCTGAGCAGTTGTGGGCCAGTCGCGTGGGCTCGCCGCGCTGGTCGACCAGCGCCGGGATGTCGCGCGGAAGACCCTCCGGGCACTGCAGCGCCGTCTCGTCGAGGCCGGCCAGCGCGAGCAGATGCGCCGCCTCGATCTGATGCTCGGCGCTGCCGCTGTGCGACGCGCAGGCGATGGCGAGGGCATCGGCGCTCAGCTCCGCCGCAGCGCGCGGGCGGCGGTTCAGCACGCTCAGGCACGCCAGCGCCTGGAACGGCTTGATCGCAGACCGCGGATAGATCGCCAGGTCCGGGTCTCCGAGGACGAACTGAGGCTCGCCCGCCGGACCGGCCACGACGAGATCGCCTGAATGGGCCGACTCCACAACGCCGTCGCGAACGACGTGGGCAAGCAAGGGCGGACAGCGACGCATCGAGACGGGGTCCAGCGCGCTCACCTCACCCCCTGAGCGCTGTGCGGCGGGAGCCCGCCGTCGTCAGCCGGCGCTCGGCCCTTCGTCGGCGCTGCGACTTCGCGAGACGCCGACGATCTGATCGACGGCGGCCTCGCCGTCGCGATAGCGGCGGACAAGCTCGCCTTGAAGCAGGTCCAGCCGCTCCTGGACCAGGCTCCGGATCCTCGAGGTCTCCCGCTCTTCCTCGGCGAGGCGCTGCTGGAAGCGCTCAAGCGCGGCCGCGTCCATGTCCGCGAGATTCGACAGCGACGGATCATCCAGCGCCGCGTCCTCCTCACGGCGACCATCGTCGTCGGCGGGCGCGTACAGGGTGACCGGTCGCCCTTCCTGACGCGACTGCCCGGCAGGCCCGGCGAGGATCGAGGGCAGTGCGTCGAGCAGTCCCCCGCCGGCGCCGTCAGACGCCCTCCGCGCGGTCTCGGCTGCGACGATGTCCAGCCGCGCCTGCAGGAGCCGGCGCGCGTAGCTCAGGCGTCCCTCTTCTTGGCGGCAGTCGTCGCGCATCGCGCGGACCTCAGAAGCCGTCTTCGAATCGAGATCGGCGAGGAACGTGTGCGCGAGGATGCGGTCGATTCGTCGCCTGCCGCGCTCGGGGCCGTCCATCGTCTTTCTTCCTGTTCCGCGTCGATGATCGAGAATGTAGACCCTCGCATCAGTGTAGTTGGGTAGGCGGTCCCCGTTCACGCTCTGCACAGCGCCACCGCCAACGGGTACGGATTGACCGGCGGGCCGTTCCCAGGGTGGAACTGCCAGTGCAGATGCGGGGGCGTGCCGCGCGCGTTCCCGGTGTTGCCCACGGCGCCGATCACATCACCGGCGCGGACGTGCTGGCCGCCGCTGGCGATCGCCGCGGACAGATGCGCGTAGTAGTAGCGGTTGCCGTCGCTGTCGATCAGATCGATCGACAGCCCTCCCAGGCGGTTGGTGAAGACGCGCTTGATCACCCCATCGGCCACGGCGTACAGCGGGGTGCCGTGGGCGGCGAACATGTCCACGCCCTTGTGGGTGCGCCCGCCCGAGCGAGGATATCCCCAGGAGTCGATGAATCCGTTGGGGGCGCCGACGGGGCATACCTTCCCATCGACCACCACCGGCGGCGCGGCGCCGGCGGCGATCTGGGCCATCTGCGCGCGCCATGCAGCCAGCCGCTCCTCCTCCTCGATCCGCTCGCGAGCCTCGCCGCGGGTCTGGGTCAGCTGCGCCTGCGCCTGAGCCAGCAGATCCTGTCCCTGCTGCACCAGAACAGAGAGCTCATCCGCGCGCCGCTGCCGATCCTGGGCGGCGCCGGCCGCCCCTGCCGTCACGATCCTGTGCTGATTGGTCAGGTTCACCGCATACGCGGCGCGCTTGGCCGCCTGGTTCACTTGCCCCGCGCCGCGAGAGGCCACGTGATCGATCATCGCCACGCGGTGCAAGGCTCCCGCGACATCCGGCGACAGCAGCACGGCCTCCGCCATCTTGATCTGACGACCGGGGTTGCGATAGGCCTGCGCGATGCGCTCGGCGAATCCGGCCTCGGCGCTGGCGAGGACCTGGCGTGCCCCGTCGACGCTGCCATCCGCGGCGCCGGACTCCTCCTGCAGGAGAAGATGGTGGCGGTTGGCGTTCTCGTACGCGGCGGCGGCCTCATCCAGGGACGCGAGGACCTGCTGGAGCTGCTGATCGGCGGCCTGCTGGCGATCGCGGGCCGCCTTCACCTCGGCGTCGGAGTCCACCTGCGCATCAGTCACCGCCGCCGCCGGCGCCGCCGACGACACCAGCGCGGCGGCGCACAGCCCGGCTACGGCCGCACGCCGCCACGGCGATGCGACCCGCGCGGAACGGCGCGAGTGAATGACGTCCACGTTGCCAGGCTTCGTCACGCCCCGTCAGAATCTTGAGAATCCGCCGCGGCGCTCGGCCCGCTGTTCTCCACGCTGTTACCCTGCCTGCATGGAGTCCGGACGCATCGAGGGGACATCGACTGCCGAGCTGCTCCGCCAGCACGCGCAGGCCGCAGCCTCCGGCTGCCTGCGCATCGAGCGGGACGCCGTCGAGGCGAAGGTGTGGTTCCGCGACGGACTGATCTACACGGCCACAGCGCCGGAGGCGCGACCCCGTCTGGGGGACCGGCTCGTCGGCGCAGGGCACATCACCGAGGACCAGCTTCTGGACACCCTGCAGCTCCAGCGCAGCTCCGCTGTGCCGCGGCGAATCGGCGAGCTCCTGATCGAGCAGGGCTTCATCGACCGAGAGACGATGCGCACCTACGTGCGCGAGCAGATCGCCGACTCCGTGGCGGCGGCCATGAGCTGGACGACGGGCGCCTGGACATTCACGCAGGGCGACGAGATCGCCGAGGACGTGGCACTGGACATGAGCGTGGAGAACCTCCTCATGGAGGGCTCCCGGCGCCTGGAGGAGTGGGAGGTGATCACCTCCCGGCTGGGCTCGGTCGACGCAGTGGTCGATTTCGCCCCGGGCGGTAGTCAGGCCGATCTGTCATTGACGCCGGACGAGTGGTCGATGCTGACCCACATCGACGGCGTCTCCACGGTGCGAGAGATCGCGATGGACTCCGGCTATGGCCAGTTCGAGGCGGCCCGCATCATCTACGGCCTGCTGACCGCCGGTGTCGTCCGCGTGCTCACCGACGACGAAGAGGCGCCCGAGACTGCTGAGTCGGTCGAGGACGAACTCGGCGCAGATGACGGGGCGGACGACCTGTACGCCGATTTCACAGCCCTCCCAGAAGAGGAGCCGGCGTCGCAGATCGGCGACTTCGCAGCCGACCTCGCCGGCCTGTCCGACGCGGCCCCGCCGCCTCCGCCCGCGCCGGGCAGCGGTTCGTCGCTCGAGGACCAGCCCGCCGCATCCGACGCCCCGGCGCCGGCGAGCCCTCCTGATCCCTGGGCGGCGCCGGCCGCCCCCGAGGCGCCGGCCCCAGGCGCGGGGCCTGCTCCCCCACAACCTGGTGGGGATCCGTTCTTTCCTGCGCCGCCCCCGCCCGCTGGCCAGGAACCGCCCGCTCACCCCGCCGAGACCGCGGACGAGCCAGCGCCGACGGAACGTGAACCCAGGCGCGAGTCGGCCCCAGGCCAAGTCGATCGCAATGAGCTCCTGCAGGAGTTCGCCGCGCTGGATGACGAGTACGACGATCAGGCGTCCAAGCCCCGACCCCGCTCCGGCGAGGGCTCTGCGCCCAACGGCGCTCGATCCCGTTCCGTGCCGGCCCCCGAGGACGACGAGCGGGACGAGGATAAGAAGGGGTTCTTCGGGCGATTCCGCAAGGGCTGACCAGAACAGACTCGACGAGGTCAGCCGGCCACGGCGCCGACCGCGCGCCGCGTAAGGATCATGCGCGCAGGGTATCCGAGCGACGGCACCGACGATTGCCGTGGGGAGGCTGGCCAGATGCAGCGACGACACGCCGGCGCCGGCCGAGTGCCGGGGTTGGCTCACCTGATGAGAGCGTCGAGGGCGGCGGAGCTGGGGGATCCGACGCCAGATCCCGGACGTCCGACCCCCATGCCGGAGCCGGGTGAGCCGGCTCCGCTGCCCGATCCGGGGGAGCCCACCCCGCTGCCCGACCCTGGTGAGCCGTCGCCGCTCCCAGATCCAGGCGAGCCCATGCCGGGTCACCCGCCCATGCCTGACGAGCCGATCCCGGCCCCGGGGATGCGAGCGGCTACCAGCCGAGAGAATCCAGCCGGCTGATGACGGCGGGAACGTAGCCGGGGCCGAACAGCCGGACGTGCACGAGCAGGTGATACAGCTGCAGCGCCGGCCGGCGGCGGCGCCACCCCTCGCTGAGCGGCCACGCTCGCTCGTAGGCGTCGAACATGGCGGGCGGAAACCCGCCGAACACCTCCATGAACGCCAGCTCGTGCTCTCGGTCGGCGTAGCAGACGGCCGGGTCGATCAGCCAGCGACCGCCCACGACGTTGCCGCTCCACAGATCGCCATGGATCAGGCTCGGCGGCGGCGTTCCGAGCAGCTCGGCGAGCGGGCCGTCGATGCCCGCGTGAAGGCGTCGGCGGGCCTCCGGCGGAACTCCGGGGGCATCCACATGCGGGCGCAGACGCTGCTCGGCATAGAACTCGGCCCAGTCGTCAGTCCACGGGTTCGGCTGCGGCAGCGGGCCGAGCGCATTGGCCCGGCCCCATCCGAATCGGTCGGCGCTGCGCCGGTGCACCGTGGCGAGGGTGGCGCCGAGGCCTGCCCAATCAGGCGGACCGGACACATGCTCGAGCACGAGTAGATGCTGCGCGACCGCCATGACGCTCGGGACCGGTGCGCCAGCGTCGCGGAGGGCTTCAAGCCCGTCGGCCTCCATCTCGGCGCGGTACGGGGTCCGCTTCACCACCGCAGCGGATCCGTCGGCGAGGTCCACCTGCCACAGGCTCTGACCGAGCACGCGCCAGGCGATGGCGCGAGGGATCCCCTCGGGGAGGATCGGCGGCGCCGGCGTCACCTGCCCGGCAGCCGATGCCGGGCGCGCTCGTCGAGCCCGCCGTCGATGAGCTGGCGGACGAGGCCCCGCGCGCCGGCGCGGGCGATCTCGACCACGCGAGCGAAGCCCTGCTCGCCCCCGTAATAGGGATCCGGCACCTCCTCAGCGTCGGCGGCATCCTCGAACTCGCGGAATAACGCGACCCTCGCGGACGCCGCAGCATCGGGTGCGAGCGCGAGCACTCCGGCGAGGTTCTCCCGATCCATGACCAGGATCAGATCGAACTTGTCGAAGTCCTCTCGCTGAAACAGCCTGGCCTTGCCCTCGAGCCTCAACCCGACCGCGCCCGCCGCGGCGATCATGCGCTCGTCGGGCGGACACCCTATATGCCAGTCGCCGAGCCCGGCCGAGTCGACCTCGACCCCGGCGGTGACCCCCGCCTGGGCGAGCGCCTCGCGGACGGCGGCTTCGGCCGTGGGCGAGCGGCAGATGTTCCCCAGGCAGACGAGCAGCAGGCGCATGAGGGCAGCCTAGCGATGGCATGCTCGCCGGACACAGGATGGCCCGCACGGCCCAGATAGGAGCAACGGATGAAGGTGTCAGTCGGGGAGCCAGCTCCCGAGTTCACGCTGCCGGACCAGCACGGCGTCGAATGGTCGCTGCAGGCGCAGCGCGGGCGGCCTGTCGTGCTGTACTTCTATCCGAAGGACGAGACCTCCGGCTGCACGGCTCAGGCGTGCGACGTGCGAGACAACTGGGCGGGGTTCACGGAGCTCGGCGCCGCCGTGGTGGGGATCTCGCCGGACGATCACGTCAGCCACGCTGCCTTCGCAGGCCGGCACGATCTGCCGCACACGCTGCTCGCCGATCCCGCGCGCCAGGTCATTGAGGCGTACGGCGCCTGGGGGGCCAAGTCGATGTACGGCAAGCAGTACGAGGGCGTCATCCGCTCCTCGGTCGTGATCGACGCCGGCGGAGCGCTGGCTGCGGTGTTCGACAAGATCCAGCCCGCCGAACAGTCCGAGAAGACGCTCGAGGTGCTTCGATCGCTAGCGGCTGATCAGTCGGCCCGCTCCTGACCTCGCACACGCTCCCCCCGCGGGCCGCCGCAGGCGGCTTCGCAGCGTTCGTCGTCGCCGGCGGAACCCTGTCGGGTTACGGGCCGGCGATCCCGGCGCTGCGCGAAGCGTTCGCGCTCGACGCTGCCAGCGCCGGGCTCCTGGGCAGCACTCACCTGGGCGGCGCCATGGTCGCGTTGGCGCTGTGGACGGCCGGCCATCGCCGGGCGTCGATGCGCGTCGTGCTCGCCGGCTCCGCGATCGCGGTGTCGATGGGATGCCTCGGGCTGGCAGTGGCGCCCGCCTGGGGCATCACACTCGCCTTCGCGGCGCTGATCGGGCTGGGCTTCGGCGGTTTCGCGGTGACGCTCAACAGCCTGTTCGCAGACGGCTTCGGTCAGCGCAGCGGCTTCATGATCAACCTGCTCAACGGCGCCTACGGCGTCGGCGCGATCGCAGCGCCATTGGCGATCAGCGCGATGCCCGGGGCCGACTATCGGATCCCCTATGCGGTGCTCAGCGCGCTCGCGCTGCTCACGATCCCGATGCTGTGGGGGACGAGGAACCCCGTCCTGGCAGCCGCGGCCGACGAAGGCCCGGCCTGGCGCGAGCGCCGCCGGGCCGTCCGGCGCATCCTGCTCGGCTTCGGAGCGGTCTATCTGCTGTACGCGGGAGTAGAGCAGGGCATCGGCCTGTGGGAGGCGACGCACCTGATCGCCCAGGGCGTCAGCAGCAGCGCGGCGGCAGGCTACACGGCGCTGTTCTTCACCACCTACACGCTGGGCAGATTCCTGATCGCTCCCATCGCCCTTCGCGTCGCGCCGGATCGGATCTTCATCAGCTGCATCGCCGCGAGCATCGGCTGTCTGGTGCTCGCCCAGTACGGTCCGATCGCGCCAGCAGCGTACGCGCTGGCAGGCGTCGCCTGCGGACCTGTTTTCCCCACAGGCCTCAACTGGCTCGCCAGGGCGCTGCCGGGGGTTCGCAGCGGAGCAGCCGTTGTCCTCGCGGGCGCCGGCGCCGGGGGGATCATCTTCCCGCGCGTGGTCGGCCAGCTCATCGACCTCACCGATGAGCGCGGCATTCCGATGATTCTGGCGGCCGTCGCCGGGGCCGCACTCCTGGGCACCCTGAACCTCCGCCGCGCGGTTCACGCGCGGGCGCCGGCAGCTGGGCCAGGCTCGCCGCCGCCGACATCAGCCGTCCGGTGAGCGCCGGGCCGGCGCACCGGGCTGAGGAAATCCCTCGCCGACACGGTGCAGGATGCGGCCGGTCCGCCCGTTCGCGCGCACCGCGCTGTCGCCCACCTCGCCATCCGGACCGACCGGCAGCAGCGCGAGAGCGACCCAGCGCTCGGCCGTCGCAGCCGCGCTGGTGACCTCCCCCGCCTTGCCGCCGACCTCGATCTGATCGCCGGGGGCGACCGGGCCGTCCAGCTCCACGACAGCGAGCGCACGACGCGGCCGCCCGAGGTTGTAGATCTTCGCGATCAACTCCTGGCCCGGATAGCAGCCTTTGCGGAGGTGCACATGGGTCGGCAGCAGCCCCAGCTCCTGCGCCCGCCGCCCCGGGGCGATCTCGGCGCCCCAGGCGGGCTCGCCGGCGAGGATCCTCCAGGCCTCCCATTCCTCGCGCGACGCCTCGGGGAGTGCGAGCTCGGCGAGTCGGCCGGCGACCCATTCGCCGCTGCCGATCAGATCGACTCCCCCTCCGCGGTCTCGCACCAGAAGGCCGGAGCCGTCGGCAGCGAACGTCATCGCCGCGGGCGGCGCGCCGGGCACGTCGATCTCGCCTGGGCCGCGGATGCTCGCGAAGGTCAGCTCGTCGCTCACGTCGGACGCGTCCACCTGGAGGAGGAACTTGAACTTCTCCAACGCGGCGGCGAGATCCGCGGCCGTCGCAGGAGACGGCGCCGCCAAGAGAACATCCTCCTGGCCGACGAGCAGGCGCCCGGCGGCGAGCGGGTTGCCCTTGGCGTCCAGGTACAGGAAGTCGGCTGCAGCGCCAGGCGTCAGCCCTTCCACCTGCTGGCTGAGCAGCGTGTGCAGGTAGCTCAAGCGATCAGGGCCGCTCACCCGCACCAATCCGACCGGTCGCGTGAGCACGGCCAGCCGAGTGATCAGACGCGTCATGCCACCAGTATCCCGGCCGCGGCAATTCATTGCCGCAGGAGCGACTCGGTGTCATGCTGGCGCAACGACAGAGAGGAGGTGGTCCGAGCATGAGTTCTGATAGATCTTGCGTGACCGTCGAGGTGATGAGGCGCTAAGGCCCACCGGTCAACAGGTGGCATCCGGACCGGAGTCACGGAGCCAGAAGCGAAACCATCCTCATCGCCCGCTCGGACCGTCTGCGGGAGGTGGTCACGCCCGCCCACCCGGCGCCCCGCTTTTCGCGGGCCAGACCGGGGACGAGACCAGACGACGGGTGAAGGATGCCGACCGCCCGGACCATTCGTGGTCCGGGCGGTCCTCATTTGTGAGGTAGAACAGCCGCTCCGGGAGAGAACAGGAGCGGCGATGCGCATCGGTCTGGTCGGGCTTGGCAGGATGGGCGCGAACATGGCGCAGCGACTCCTGAATACAGGGCATGAGGTCGTTGCAAGCGACATCGACCGCGGGGCGCTGCAGCGCGCGGTGGAGCTCGGCGCCGAGCCTGCCGACTCGCTCGCGGCGGTCGTGGCTGCACTTGAGGCGCCTCGCGTCGTGTGGGTGATGGTGCCTGCGGGCGGGATCACCGCGGAGACGATCGCCTCGCTCGCGGACCTGATGAGCCCGGGCGACACGATCATCGACGGGGGCAACTCCCGGTTCACCGACACGATGACCCGCGCCGGCGAACTCGCCGAGTCCGGCATCAACCTCGTCGACGCCGGGACATCAGGTGGGATCTGGGGTCTGGAGGAGGGCTACTGCCTGATGGTCGGCGCCGATCGGGAGGTCTTCGCGCGGATAGAGCCGATCCTGGCCTCGCTGGCGCCGCCGGACGGCTACGCGCACGTGGGAGCGACCGGCGCGGGCCACTTCGTCAAGATGGTTCACAACGGCATCGAGTACGCCATGATGCAGGCCTACGGCGAGGGCTTTCAGCTGCTGGACGCTAGCGGGTTCGATCTTGACCTTCCTCAGATCGCGGAGCTGTGGCGCCACGGCAGCGTCGTCCGCTCGTGGCTGCTCGATCTTGCCGGCCGCGCGCTGGCCGAGGATCCTCGGCTGGACGCCGTGTCCGGCTACGTCGAGGACTCCGGCGAGGGTCGCTGGACGGTGGAGAGCGCCATCGACCTCGGCGTCCCAGCGCCGACGATCGCCCTGTCGCTGTTCTCGCGCTTCGCGTCCCGCCAGCCCGACATGCTGTCCAACCGGCTTCTCGCGGCCTTGCGCCAGCAGTTCGGCGGGCACGCCGTGCGCTCGAGCGACGTTGGCGACGAGTGATGCCGGCTCGCTCCCGCTCGGCCGAGGACCATGTCATCGTCATCTTCGGCGGCCGCGGAGATCTCGCCCGCCGCAAGCTGCTCCCGGCGCTGTTCCACCTGCACCATGAGGGACTGCTGCCGAAGCGGTTTCGGATCGTGGGCGTGGCCAGGACCGAGACCAGCGACGAGGAGTTCCGCGACTTCGCCAGGGAGGCGGTGGAGGAGTTCGACCGGCGCCCCGCCGACAGCGATTGGCAGGCCTTCGCCGAGCGCCTGTCCTACCTGAGTCATGACGTCGCGCCCGGCGACGCGCAGCCGTTGACCGATGCGGTCAAGCGCGCCGAGGCTGAACTCGCCGATGAGGGCGCCGGAAGCGTGCGGCGGCTGTTCTACCTGGCGGTGCCGCCGGCCGTCTTCGGGCGGCTGACGCTGGCGCTCGGCGAAGCGGATCTCGTCGAGCGGTCGCGCGTCGTCTACGAGAAGCCGTTCGGCATGGACCGCCCATCGTTCTGCGAGCTCGACGAGGTGGTGCGCTCGGTGCTCGCGGCGCCGCAGATCTACACCATCGATCACTTCCTGGGGAAGGAGACACTGCAGAACGTGCTGGCGCTGCGCTTCGCCAACGGCATGTTCGAGCCCGTATGGAATCGGGCGCACATCGACCACGTGCAGATCGACGTGCCAGAGCAACTCGGGGTCGGCAGCCGCGCAGGCTTCTACGAGCAGACCGGCGCGCTGCGCGACATGGTGGTCACGCACCTGTTCCAGGTGCTCAGCGTCATCGCGCTGGAGCCCCCGGCGTCGCTGGAGCCCAAGCCGCTGACCGACGAGAAGGTCAAGGTCTTCGAAGCGATGGCGCCGCTGCGGGGCGAGCACGTGGTACGCGGCCAGTACGAGGGCTACGCATCCGCCGAAGGCGTGTCGGAAGGCTCCGACACCGAGACGTTCCTCGCCGCGCGAGTCGAGGTCGACAACTGGCGCTGGGCGGGCGTCCCGTTCTATCTGCGCACCGGCAAGCGTCTCGCCGCCAGCCGCCAGACCGTGACCCTCGCCTTCCGCGAGCCGCCGAGACGGATGTTCGGCGGGGAGCTCATCGCGGACCGCCAGCCGAACGACTATTTGACGCTCGACCTTGGCCGCGGCGAGCTCGCAGTGTCGTTCCTGGCAAAGCGGCCGGGCCCCGGCATGGACGTGGAGCCGGCGCAGATGCGCTACTCCTACTCGGAGGCGGCGAACGGCAAGCTGGTCGACGCCTACGAGCGGCTCCTGCACGACGCGCTCATCGGCGACCGGACCCTGTTCACGCGCGCCGACGGCATCGAGCGGACATGGGAGCTGGTCCAGGACCTCATCGACCGGCCGCCACCGCTGGGCGCCTACGAGCAGGGGTCGTGGGGGCCTGAACGCGCAGCGGACCTCATCGCGCCCCGCCGGTGGTACCTGCCGGAGCGCGACGGGCGCCCAGCCTCATGAGATCGCTCCTGCGCATCCGCGTCGTCGACGACAAGGACCTGGCAGAGCGGACCGCGGAGCACATCGCCGAGCTCATCACCGGCGCGGTGAGCCGTCGAGGTCGCTGCGTCGCAGGCTTCAGCGGCGGCAGCACGCCCGAGCCGATGATGCGCTCGCTTGCTGACCGCGATCTGCCGTGGCCGCAGACGCACCTTGTCCAGGTCGATGAGCGCATCGCGCCCAGCGAGCACCCCGACCGCAACGCCGGGCTGCTGCGCATGCTTGCCGACCTCGCGGGCGTCCCGGCCTCCAACGTCCACCTCATGCCGGTGACCAGCCAGGACTTGCACGCGGCTTGCGGCGCCTACGCGGCGCTGGTGGCCAGCCTGAGCGGCGGCGATGCGGTCGCGCTGGATGTCGCGCACCTCGGTCTGGGCGAGGACGGCCACACCGCCTCGCTTGTGCCGGGTGACCCGGTTCTGGCCGTCGAGGGCGCCGATGTCGCGGTCACCGGTCCGTATCAGGGCCGGCGGCGCATGACGCTGACGCTTCCGGCCCTCAATCGGTCGGCCGCGATCGTGTGGCAGGTGGCAGGCGCGGGGAAGGCCGAGGCGCTGCGGATGCTCCTGAACGGCGGGGATATCCCCGCGGCGCGGATCCGCCGCGACCGGGCCGTCGTGATCGCCGATGCGTCGGCGGCGCAGCTGGTCAGCCCTTGAGGCGGTACAGCGCGTACAGGCCGAACAGGCCCGCGGCAGCGGTCATGACGATCAGCAGAATCAAGAAGAAGAGCGGAGCGCCGTCCATGGCTGGTTAGGGTAGCAGCCTCGCCATCCCAGGAGACCGCCAATGCCCTCGAGCCTGGTGATCAAGATCACCCACAGCTTGGACGATCCCGAGCGCGCCCATATCGGCTGCAATGTCGCCTCGGTTGCGCTGGCAAGCGGCGTGGAGGTCCACCTGTTCCTGGCGGTCGAAGGGGTGCACCTGGCTCGACCCGGCATCCCCGAGCAGATCGAGGTGGCGGAGGCGCCCCCGATCGCCGATCTGCTCGACGCGGTCTACGCAGCCGGCTCGGTGGTCGTGTGCTCCCCGTGCGCGACGCGCCGCGGGCTGGCCGCAGAGGACTTCCGCGCCGGAACCCAGCTGGCCGGGTCGGCTCGGTTCGTCGAGCTGGCGACCGGCGAGGGAGCGCGCCCGCTGGTCTACTGACGCCGCTGGCGTCCTGCGCGCCCTCGCGCGCCCCCGCTCACACGGCGTGAGCTCGCCAGCTAGCTAGCTGGCCATCGGCAGCGAGCCCCGCTGCTCGAGCATCCGGGTCAGATCCGAAGCGGAGGGCACGCCCGCGACGCGTGCGCGGACGACTCCTCCGGGATCCACCAGCAGCACCGTCGGGGCGCGCAGCACCCGCTGAGAGTGGGCGATGTCGCCGGCGTCGGCGATGTCCACAGCGTGAACGGCGACGTCAGGGCTGCGCTGGACCACCTCGTCGAGGACACGGCGCGCGCGCAGGCACGCGGCGCAGTGCGGAGCGGTCAGCTCAAGCAGGAGCCATGCGCCGGTCGGGGCCCCCGCCGCGCGCAAGGGCTCAAGTCCGATCTCATCAGCTCTGACATGAGCCTTGCCGTCGAGCGCGCGCCACCACGCCGCGGCCAGCGCCGTCACTGCGATGACCGCGAGCAGCGCGAGGGGATCGTTCACGACCTCGCCTCCCGAGCGAGCAAGCGGCTGCCGAGCGCGTGCACATGGCATCCGACGCAGAGCCCGGTCGCGGCCAGCAGGCCCGATAGGCCGACGACAATCAGCACGAGCGCCCACCCGAGCGTCGGCTGATCGGCCAGGATCGCCACGAGGCCGCCGCCGGAGAACAGCAGGCCCATCAGCTGGGAGAACCTCGGGCCGGCGGACGGCTCGGTCGCGGGCGGCGGTCCCCAGTCGAGCCGGCGCTTGAGCAGCCGGAACAGGTTCCCGTACGGCGACCAGCGCAGCCCGGCGAGGGCGGCGACGGCGAAGACCGCGACCTGGAACGCCAGGATCCACAAGCTCTCGGTCAGATACGCGACGGACAGCACCACAAAGGTGAGAGCGGCCGAGAAGCGCGGGCCTCGGACATCGATCTCCATCACGATGCCTCGCCCCCCGGCGCCGGGATGAGCGGAAGCTCTAGATGGATTCCGCATTCGGTCTTGGACTGCCCCGCCCAGCGGCCCGCGCGCGGATCGTCGCCCGTCGCCACCGGTCGGGTGCAGGGCGCGCAGCCGATGGAGGGATAGCCCGCGTCCGCCAGCGGATGCCGCGGCAGATCGTGGCGACGGAGATAGTCGGTGAGATCCTCCCCGGTCCAGCGGGCCAGCGGGGCCGCCTTCACCAACTCGCGCTCGCCGCGGCGGACCAGTTGGATCACAGGCGTATCGGCCCGATCGATCGTCTGCTCGCGCCGCAGCCCGCTTGCCCACCCATCGAAGTCGGCGAGGGCAGCGTCCAGCGGAGCGACCTTGCGGATGGCGCAGCACAGGTCGGGATCGCGCACATACAGCCCTCCGCCGTGCAGCCGCCCCTGAGCCGCGACGGATAGATCCGGTCGCAGATCGCGCACGTCAATGAGCCCGAGAAGCTCCGCGATCTGGTGGCGATACGCGATCGTCTCCGGGAAGTGGAACCCCGTGTCGATGAACAGCACCGGCACGCTCGGATCGATCTGGGCGAGCAGATGCAGCAGGACCGCGCTGTCGGCGCCGAAGCTGGAGCTGACCGCGAAGCGCGGCACACTCGAGATCGCCCACTGCAGGATGTCCTCAGCCGGTGCGCCCTCGAGCCTTGAGCCGGTGTCGGCGAGGTCAATCAGCGAGGCGGACGTCCCGCTCACCAGCCCACCACCGCGTCGGCCTGGCGGATCGCCTCGGCGATGGATCCGGAATCGGCTGCCTGGACGCCATCGACCAGGTCGCCGCTGCCCAGGCCCAGCGCCGCCAGATCCTCGCCCGCGATCAGCACGGACACTCCGCTCTCGATGAGCCCGCGCAGATCCTGGGCGCTCGCTGCCGGGGGGAGGGACACGCCGGCGACCTCGCCGGGACGCACCTCGCCGCCCGCCAGCGCCAACTCGACTGCGCGACCGGCGAGAACCAGCGTCAGATCAACGTCCTCGGCGACGGCGTAGGCGTTGGCCTCCAGCGCCGGATGGCTTGCGCGCAGGGCTACCGGGCCCCTGCGGACATAGCTGACGACGCGCCTGGCCATCTAGGCCGCCGTCCCTGGGCTCAGCACGATGGCGGACCCGCGAACAAACGCCCATAGATCGGCATGATCCCCGGGCACCACGCCAGCGATCTGGCTGTCGGCCACGCCGAGACGGTCGGCGGCCGCGCTGTCCACCACCCAATCCAGCGTGGCGCCGTGCACTCCCCGTCGGATCAGCGCGGCGATGGCCTGGGCCGTCTCGCCCTTGCCCGCGGTCAGGGTCGCCGCCTCGTCATGGGCGAACACGGCGACGCGATGGCCGCGCGCCAGAATCCTCTCGGCGAGCTTGATCGCGGTCGCGGTCGACTCGGCCGCAGGCCCGCTGTTCAGCACGAACGTGACAGGCCCCGCCACTACAGCCACACCGCCTTGTCGGCCCCGTCGACGACGAGGTCAGCGACCTCATCGAGGTCGACGGCCTTGACCCCATCGGATACAGAACTGCCGATCAGCCCTCGCCGCCGAAGCGCGTCGTCGTGGGCGACGACGACCACACCAACCCGCTCGGCGTCGGCGAGGGCGCGCGCGGCCGGATGGCCGGCCCGGGCCAGTGCCGCCGCCGCGTCCAGAAGCACCAAGGTCACCGAGTCCCCAGCGCTCGCCCAGGAAGCGGCCAGCGCCACCGTCGAGGTCGCGGGGTGCGAGGTGAGCACAGTGAGGCGCATCTCTACGCGCCCTTCCTGATCAGCAAGCGGATCGCGGGCCGCCCGGCGCCGTCCGTCGCGCGCTCGACTCCGAGGAGCTCATGG
>DATKBU010000103.1:0-7376 GCA_035513815.1 Egibacteraceae bacterium | reverse complement strand
CGCCCTACTTCCTTCAGTTGCGCGAGGTGAACCAGGCCGGCCCGCGGCTGTACGGCCAGCGGCCGCCTGCGCTGGCCCAGCTGACCGTCGCCCAGTTCGACGCCGTGACGGCGGCCGGCGCGGAGGTGATCGATGTCCGCTCAATTGATGAGTTCTCATCGGGCCATGTCCCAGAGTCCCTGTCGATCGCGCTGCGCCCGCAATTCGCCACCTGGCTGGGATGGCTGGTCGATCGAAAACGCCCGATCGTGTTCGTGGCCGACGAGGGCGTCGATCGATCGCAGCTTGTCCGCTCATGCCTGCGCATCGGATTCGAGCGGCTCACCGGCGAGCTGACCGGAGGCGCAGCGGCGTGGTCCGCCGCCGGACGGCAGCTGTCGAGGATCCCGCTGGTGCGCCCGGGCGAGGACGACGCCGAACGGCGGATCATCGATGTGCGACAGCGCAGCGAATGGAACCAAGCCCACCTCTCAGGGGCGCTGGGCGTGGAGCTCGGGGCGATCAACGACCGCTGGGGTGAGCTCGCCGGCGCCCCCGCGCTGGTGCACTGCTCGCACGGGGAGCGGGCGATGACCGCAGCGAGCCTGCTGGCGAGAGGCGGCAATCCCGACGTCGCGGTGCTCGACGGCGGGCCGGAGGAGCTGGCTGCGGCCAGCGACCTTGATCTGCAGATGCCCTAGGTCATGACGGTGCAAAGCGAGCGGCGCGGGCCGATCCGGCTGGGCCTGGTCGAGAACCTTGGACAGTTCGGTCTGCTCATCGGCGTCAACGCGCTGGTCGGTTGGATGGTCGGCCAGGAACGCACCGTACTGCCGTTGCTGGCTGAGGATGAGTTCGGGCTCGACTCGTTCACGGCGATGCTGACCTTCATCGCGGCGTTTGGCGTGGTCAAGGCGATCACCAACCTGTTCGCCGGGGCGCTCGCCGACCGATTCGGGCGCAAGCCGGTCCTCGTCGCCGGCTGGCTCTTCGGCCTCCCCGTTCCGCTGCTGCTCATGTGGGCGCCGACCTGGGGTTGGATCGTGGCGGCCAACGTCCTTCTCGGCGTCAACCAGGGGCTCGCGTGGTCCACCACCGTCATCATGAAAATCGACCTTGTCGGGCCTCGCCGCCGAGGCCTCGCGATGGGCTTGAATGAGGCGGCCGGCTACGGCTCGGTGGCCGTCGCTGCCTGGGCCACGGGCGCAATCGCGTCGACTGCAGGGCTCCGGCCCGCGCCCTTCTTCCTGGGTCTGGCGTTCGCCGGGCTGGGCCTGGGGCTGTCGACGCTGTTCGTGCGGGAGACCGCCGTTCACGTTGCCCATGAGGTCGCTGGGCACGACTCCCTGGGACGTCTGGATGGCGGACACAGCGCGCGTGAGGTGTTCGCGCTCACCACGTGGCGGGACCGCTCGCTGTCCGCGGCCAGCCAGGCCGGTCTGGTGAACAATCTCAACGAAGGCATGGCGTGGGGCCTGTTCCCGGTGCTGTTCGCCAGCGGCGGGCTCACCATCGCGCGAGTCGGCGCCCTCACCGCGATCGCGCCGGCCGTCTGGGGCGCCGGCCAGATGCTCACCGGCGGGGTGTCGGATCGCATCGGCCGCAAGCGCCTGATCGCTGGCGGCCAGCTGACAGAGGCGTGCGGGCTGCTGCTCATCGCCGCGGGCGACAGCTTCGCGGCCTGGGCCGCGGGCGGCGTCCTGTTCGGCGCCGGCACGGCGATGGCCTACCCGACGCTGCTGGCGGCGATCGGCGATGTCGCCCATCCGGGCTGGCGCGGCACCGCGGTCGGGGTATACCGCCTGTGGCGCGACCTCGGCTTCGCCGTCGGCGCGGTTCTGGCCGGCGTCCTCGCCGACGCCTACGGCGTGCGCGTCGCCATCGTCGTCATCGCGGCGATCACCGCGGCCAGCGGCGCGGACGTCGCGATCCGAATGCGCGAGACGCTGCCCGGCCGTCAGCGGTCAGCCACGCCGCCCTGAGACCTCTCCAGGGCACAGCCCGCAAGACTCAGGCCGGGACCCGTCCCCAGCCGTAGAGCCACGTGACCTCGCGGCGACCGAGTGGGTCGGGGCGCGCCTCAACCTCGACTTCCTTGTAGCCGGCGTCGAGCAGCAGGGCGGTCAGCTCCTCAGCGGAGACCGTCGTGGCGTACACGACCTCGGCTGGCGGGTCCTCGATGGGCTCGAGATCGCCCGCGCCTTCACGGAAGGTGACGAAGATAGGACCGGACCCGTGCACGCGGCGCAGCTCAGCCAGGGCAGGGCGCATCAGCGCGCGCGGCAGATGCTGCAGCGCAGCCGGGGCCCACACGCCGTCGAACACCTCGTCGAGAAACGGCAGCCGTCGGTAGTCCCAGCGCGCCAGCGAGCCCTTGGGAAACAGCTCCTTGCCGATGCGCATCGACTCGTGCGACAGATCACCGGCCACGACCTGCAGCCCGACGTCGCGCAGCGCCCGCACATCCAAGGCCGGCCCGCAGGCAACATCGATCACGCGGGCACCGCGGCCTGCCAGAGCGGCGAACTTGCGGACCGCGTCCAGAGGGCGGCGCTGCTTCCACTCCGATTGATACGCGGAAGCCGCCCGATCGTAGGCGGCGATGGTGTGGGACATCCGGCGGTCCACTGGGGACGCCCCCCTCAGCTGTCGATGGCGGTCTCCGCGGCGCGGATCGGGCCCGCGCGGGCAACATCGTAAAGCACTGCCGCCCCAGCGGGCGCCGCGAGCAAGCGCGCTAGTGGCTGGTGCCGTTGAGGCCGACCCCGAACCGCATGTGCACCTTCATGCCCTCGCCGCGCACGAACTGGACGTCATCGGCCAGCCCGCGGATCAGCACGACGCCGAGCCCGCCTTCCGATGCCCACTCGCGATCCATGTCCGCCTCGGCGGGCCCGGGGTCGAACCCGGGGCCGGCGTCTCGGATCGTCACCTCGAACATCCCGTCTCCGGTCGCGCCGAAGAACAGCACCACGGCCTCAGGGCTCTCGGCCGAGGCGTGGGCGATGATCGCGTTCGCGGTCGCCTCGCTGACGGCGATCTTGAGGTCCTCGAGTCGCTCGTCGCTCATCCCCGCCTGACGCGCGGCCGCGGTGACGACGAGGCGCGCGAGCGCCACGTACTGGACGTGGGGAGGGAGGTGGAGTTCAACTCCCGACATCACTCCGAATCCTGAAGGGCCTCATCCAGCGTGTCATAGATGGGGAAGACCTTGGTCAGGCCGGTGATACGGAAGATCTTCAGGATGCGCTCCTGGTTGCACACCAGCGCCAGGTTGCCGTCGTGCGAGCGGACCCGCTTGAGGCCGCCGACCAGAACGCCCAGGCCCGTGGAGTCCAGGAACTCGACCTTGCTCATGTCGACGACGATCTCGTAGTGCCCCTCTCCGACCAGCTCGACGAGCTTCTCGCGAAGCTTCGGGGCCGTATAGACGTCTACCTCCCCGGATACTTCCAGGACGGTGCGGTCGCCTTCCTTGCGGTGGTTCAGCGAAAGCTCCACGAGATGCTCCTCGAACGACGTCGTTTCCCGGACAGCCCGCAACGCCACCGGCTGGGCGGCAGCGCCGTAAGGATTGCCCGAATGCCCACGGCCCAAAACCCCGGCCGAGTGCTCATGACGATACCTGACCAGCGACGTCTAGATGTCACAGCGCCCCGCTACGCTGGCCGGCAGTGAACGCCGACGCGCTGCTGCAGCTACTGGATGACGCGCTCAGCGAGCGGGCGCCAAGCGACGACGGGCGCCCTCGGATCGCCCACCTTCGGCATCTTCCGGCGCGCCCCGCGGTGACAGCGCCGATTCCCGACAGCCTCCCGCCGCCGCTTGCGCAGCGGCTGGAGCTGGTGGGCATCACGTCGCTATACAGCCACCAGGCCGAGGCCCTCGAGCTGGTCCGCGGCGGACGCCACGTCGTGGTGGCCACCGGGACGGCCAGCGGCAAGAGCCTGTGCTACCAGCTGCCGCTGCTGGACCGGCTACTGCGCGACGACCGCGCCACCGCCCTGTATCTGGCCCCGACCAAGGCGCTCGCGCACGACCAGCTGCGCGCGCTGCGCAGCTTCCGGCTGCCGCACGTGCGCGCCGCCGCCTACGACGGGGACACGCCGCGCAGCGAGCGCGAGGCGATCCGGCGCACGGCCAATGTCGTGCTCACCAACCCGGACATGCTGCACGCGGGGCTCCTGGGGGCGCACCGGCGCTGGGGCGACTTCTTCCACCGCCTGGAGCTGATCATCGTCGACGAGTGCCATGTCGCGCGCGGCGTCTTCGGCTCCCACGTCGCCGCCATCCTGCGACGGCTGCGACGAGTCTGCGACCACTACTCGGCCGGCGCCGCCTCGGGCGGCCCCGTGCACATCCTGGCCAGCGCGACCATCGGAAACCCCGGCGAGCACGCCGGCAACCTCACAGGTCTGAACGTCGCGGAGATCACGCGGGACGGCTCGCCGCGTCCGCCGGTCGCCTTCGCGCTGTGGGCGCCGCCGCTGGATGACCGCCGCGCCGGCATCCGGCGCTCGACCCTGGCCGAGGGGGCGGATCTGCTCGCCGGGCTGGTTGAGCGCGGCACGGCGACGCTGGCGTTCGTGAAGTCGCGCAAGGGCGCCGAGATCGTCGCCGGCTACGCTCGCCGGCAGCTGGCCGGCGGCCCGGCGGACGGATCCGTGCTTGCCTACCGCGCGGGACTGCTGCCCGAGGAGCGCCGCGCAGTCGAGCGAGGGCTCATCGACGGCACACTGCGCGGCGTCGCCGCGACCGACGCGCTGGAACTCGGCGTCGATGTCGGCGCCCTCGACGCCGTGGTGATCGCCGGCTGGCCGGGCACGTCGGCGTCGCTGTGGCAGCAGGCGGGCCGAGCGGGGCGGCGGGATCGGGAGGCCATCGTGGTGTTCGTCGCCGACGACGACCCGCTGGATCACTACCTGCTGGCCAACCCGGAGCAGCTGTGGGGCCGCCCGCCCGAGGCCGCGGTGATCGACGTGACCAACCCGTACATCCTCGGACCGCATCTGCGCTGCGCGGCGTGGGAGCTGCCGCTGTCGCGCGAGGAGACGGCATTCGGCGACCCTGCGCTGCTGCAGCCGCTGCTGGACGCCGACGTGGCCGAGGGCGCGCTACGTGAGCGCGGCGACCGGCTGTACTGGGCCCGGCGCGGCTCGCCGGCCGCGGGCGTGAGCATCCGCAGCGCCGGCGGCGAGCCGTTCGCGATCGTCGAGGCCTCGACGGGCACGCTGATCGGCGATGTCGACGCGGCGCGCGCCTACCGGACGGTGCATCCAGGCGCGGTCTACCTGCACCAGGGCGTGACCTATCGCGTCCGCGACCTCGACCTGGAGCGCCGCGTGGCGCTCGTCGAGCCGTTCAGCGGCGAGGAGTACACCCAGCCGCGCACCGACACCGACGTCGGCGTGCTCGAGCTGATCGAGTCGGACAACTGGGGGCGCTGCCGGATGCATCGCGGCCGCGTCGAGGTCAGCCATCAGGTGCTGGCCTATGAGCGCCGGCAGCTGTTCACCCAGAGGTCCCTCGGGCTAATCGAGCTGGACCTGCCGCGAACGCACCTGGTGACCCAGGCGCTGTGGCTGACGATTCCCCAGCCGGTGCTGGATGTGGCCGGGCTGTCGCGCGAGCGCGTTCCAGGCGCCGCGCACGCCGCGGAGCACGCCGCGATCGGTCTGCTGCCGCTGTTCGCGATGTGCGACCGCTGGGACATCGGCGGGCTGTCCACGCCGTGGCACCCCGATACCGGCGAGGCGACGATCTTCATCTACGACGGCTATCCCGGCGGCGCCGGGATCACCGAGCGCGGCTATCGCGCGGGCCGCGAGCACCTGGGCGCCACCCGAGACTCCGTCGCGGCCTGCCCGTGCGAGAGGGGGTGCCCGTCCTGCGTCCAGTCGCCCAAGTGCGGCAACGGCAACGAGCCGCTTGACAAGCCGGGAGCGGTCGCGCTGCTGGCCGCTGTGCTCAGCGAGGCGAGCATGGCCCCGGCGGGGACCCGCTGAGCCGCAGCGCGTCGCGCCAACCGCACGATCACGTCGTCATCGGACATCGCCGCCAGCCTCGCGCGGCCGAGCGGCGGCTGCTGCGCGCGCGGCGACCGCAGGCGCGGCGAGGCGAACCAGGCGAGTCGCCGGGATTGCGACGACCTCGACCTCGACGTTGAACGGCCAGCCGTCGACGTCGAGCCTGCGCAGGGTGGCGCCGTTGGCGGCAGCTACCTGCGCCGCCGCCGCATGGGGATCGCCTGAGCCCTCGACCAGCGGGGACATGCTCATCGCCGCGAGCGCGGCCCCGTCGGCCGCGGTCGACGCGCGCGCGGCGGTGACGCCGTAGTCAGCCAAGGCGAGGATGAGCGCCACACCGAGGAGCATCAGCGCCGCTCCCGCAAGCACCGTGAGCAGCGCGGCGCTGCCCCGCTGGGTTGCGCGGCCGCCGCGGCGCTGGATGCGCGAGCGCATCAGCGGTCCTCCACGCGCATCGTCGCCTGCGCGCTCAGCCAGACATCGGCGCCGAATGCGGCGAACGCCTTGCTGCGCAGGCGCACGCGCGCGGTCACGAGCTGACCGGGCCTCCGAGCGCCTGACGGAGGGCTGAGCTCAACGCGCAGCTGCCGTCGCCCGGCCGCCCTCCCCGCGGCGGCGCGCACCGCACCATCGTCTGCCACTGCGGCAAACCGTGCCGCCTCCCGGGCGATCCCCTGCACCGCGACGAGGTCTGCGGCGGCGATCGCGCAATGGAGCAGCGTGACCAGCAGCAGCACGATGCCGGGGAGCACCAGCGCGAACTCGACGGCCTGGCTGCCGGCGTCACCGCCTTGCTCGGCGCGTCGGCGGGGGGCGCCCGTGCGGGCGCCCCTCGCCGTGACGGTCCTCAGAACCACGAGGCGATCGTCTTGGTCAGCACGTTGACGACGGTGCTCACCACGCGCTCGAGGGCGTCCGTCTCGCGCAGCGCCCAGATGAGCCCACCGCAGGCAGCGGCGCTGACCCCGCCGAGCATCGCGTACTCGGCGGCTTGGGCGCCGCGCTCAGAGGCAGCGCGCAGCTCCGCGACCCGTCGGCGCAAGCCCGCGCCGACCCCGGAGCGCGCTGCGATCGTGCGGGCGTTGTCATGGTGCATGGTCATTCCGTTCAGCTCAGGCCGACCCCGCCCGTCCCCGCGACTGCGGTCCACAGCAGCGGCGGCACAACAGCCAAGACGAAGGCGGGCAGCGTCAGCAGGGTGGTGGGGAAGATCAGGGCGATCTGCGCTCGTTCGGCCGCGGCCTCGGCGGCGGCGCGGCGGTCGGCGCGAAGCTCCTCGGCGAGCTGGCGCAGCGCCGGCGCGGAGGGCGCGCCCCAGCGCTCCGATGCCGCGAGCGCCTCCCCGAGGCGCGCTAAGCCGGTTCCGGCCAG
>DATKBU010000102.1:0-4455 GCA_035513815.1 Egibacteraceae bacterium | reverse complement strand
ACTCGCTGCCCGCGGGCGAAGCGGTGAGCCCACTCGGCGGCATCCGGGGCCTGCGCCAGCGCCGCGCGGCTGGCTTCCTCCAAGGTCCCCGCCGGGCGTTGGTCCAGGTCGTCAAGCAGCCGCTCGGACGTCAGCACCGCGACGGCCATAACGCGCTGGCGCTCGGCCGCCGCCACGGGCAGCGCAGCCCTCGCACACGTCAGGGCCAGTCGAATATCGACGTGCACGTCGTCGCTGGTCAGCCCGATCACCGACGGTATGTGGATCGCCAGGCGCTGGCGAGCCTCATCCGAGGTGCAATCGTTGACGCAGCGCGCCACGGCGGCCAGCAGCGGATGGGTGCAGGCCGGGTGGTCGCTCCAGCGCTCTCCGGCGAGGTACGACACCAGCTCCATGAAGCAGGCGCCTTTGCGAGGGCGCCGGTGCTTGCCCCGTGCGAGCAACGGAAGCCGGTCAGGAACTGACAGATGGGAGGTCGACATTCGCCCCTCCAGTCGCGAGGCTGTCCGGTCAGTCTGCTCCTCGTCGGCGGCGGGCGCCAGCCCTTCTGGGCGCGGGTGAGACTTCCCGGGAGTTCGCGTCGTTAGGCGCTGGGCAGCGGCGCAAACAGATCCACCGGGTTGCCGTCGGGGTCCAGGATAGTTGCGTAGCGCTGGCCCCAGAAGGCGTCGAACGGGTCGAGGTGGCTCGGATGACCCGCCTCGATCAGCTCGGCGTGCAGCGTGTCCACCTCAGCAGGGCTGCCGCACAGGAACGCCAGCGCGATTCGATGCCCCCCCTCCGGCGGGCGCCAGTCGGAGAAGCGCTTCACCTCTTCGACCGTGTCCCAGGCCAGCCGCATGCCCGCCCCGATCGCTACCTCGACATGGCCCTCAGCGTCCGCGGCGGCCGGTACGTCCAGCCCGAGCCGGCGATAGAACGCCAAGGAGCGGCCCATGTCCTGCACCACCAAGCCGATCAGATCAAGGCGCACGCGCATCTCAACTCCCTTCTTTCTCCCCCGACGCTAGCGCGCGACGCTTAGCGCGCCACTGCGACAGGCGAACCGGGCTTCGCAAGGTGGCTGATCGGAAGCGTGACGGGTGATTCCTTCTCGGCTCGGATGGCAACGATGCACTGGGTCACGGAACCCCCCGCTCTGCGCAGTCGTCCAACTCGACGCCGTCGATTCGCCAGAAGCACGCCAGGAGGATCCCCCAGAAAATGACCGATCGACGTCGCCTCCTCATCCTCGTCGTCGCCTACTACGCCGAATCGACGCTGCTGCGCGTCCTTGACCGCATCCCGGGCGAGGTGTTCGACGCGTTCGAGTGCGAGGTGCTCGTCGTTGACGACGCGTCCGCCGATCGCACGTTCGAGCTGGCGGAACGCTACCGCCTCGACCATCCGCAACTGCCGATCGCGGTGCTGCGCAACCGCTTCAACCAGGGGTACGGGGGCAATCAGAAGATCGGCTACGCCTACGCCGTCTCTCGCGAGTTTGACCTCGTCGCGATGATCCACGGCGACGGCCAGTACGCGCCCGAGGAGCTCCCGCGTCTGCTGGAGCCATTCGACGGCGGCGATGTCGACGCGGTCTTCGGCAGCCGGATGATGATTCCCGGCGCCGCGCGGGCGGGCGGCATGCCGCCATACAAGCGCCTCGGCAACCGGATCCTCACCACCGTGCAGAATCTGATGCTGGGCACGCAGCTGACCGAGTTCCACAGCGGGTATCGCGTTTACGCCGTCGCGGCGCTCGATTCGATCCACTACCGACTGAACTCGAACGGCTTCCATTTTGACACGGAGGTCATCCTGCAGCTGCTGTCCGCCGGCCGACGAATCGTCGAGCTTCCTATCCCGACCTTCTACGGAGATGAGATCTCGCGGGTCAATGGGGTCGCCTACGCAGTGAATGTGCTGCAGGCGACGGCTCAGGCGACGCTGCATCGCAGAGGGCTTCGACACCAGCGGCGGTTCGAGCCCCGCGTCGACGATAACCGTCACTACCGCCTCAAGCTCGGCTATCCGTCAAGCCATCAGTGGGCCCTCGACGCCGTCCCCTCCGGAGCTTCGGTGCTCGATATCGGCGCGGGCCCCGGGGGGATGGCCACCGCGCTGGCCGCGAAGGGCTGTCGGGTCGCCGTGGTCGACCAGCACCCGCCGAACCAGGCAACGCATGGGGTTGAGGTCTATGTGCAGGACCTGGACAAGCCGCTGGACCTTCCGACCGACCGGTTCGACTATCTGCTCCTGCTCGACGTGATCGAGCACCTCAAGGATCCGGAGAGATTCCTCGATCAGCTGCGCGCAGGGTTCGGCTATCAGCCCAAGACCATCGTGCTCACCACGCCCAACATCGCCTTCTGCGTCCAGCGTCTCGGTCTGCTGGCTGGCCAGTTCAATTACGGCCGCTCAGGCATCCTGGATCGGACGCATACCAGGCTGTTCACCTTCCGCACCCTGCGCCACCTGCTGCGCGACGCCGGTCTTGAGATCCGCGAGATGCGCGGCATCCCCGCGCCGATCCCCGAGGCCATCGGCGACAGCGCGCTGTCGCGCGCGCTGCTGCGGGCGAACCTGGCCCTGATCCGCCTCAGCCGCGGCGCCTTCTCGTTCCAGATCTTCGTGGTGGCGCATTCAACGCCAGACCTGGACTTCCTCCTCGCTGACGCCGTGCGAACCGCGGCTGGCCGACGATGAGGCCGCTGGACCGCGAACGGCCCTCAGCCCCGCACGAACCGCCGCCTGGCGACGGCGCTGCTTCCGATCCGAGCATCGGGCTCATCACGGCTAGCCTGCTGGTCTCACTCGCCATCGTCATCCGCTTGGGACCGTGGGATCTCGTGGCCCTCGGCTTCGTCCTGGTCGCCACCGCCATCGCGATCTGGGCGACGTTTCGCCCCGTCATGATGAGCTCACCACAGCATCTGCGAGCCCTGGCCTGCGGCGCGTTCCTCGTCCAAGGCGCTGTGTGGCTGGCGATGCTGTCCCCGGCGGCGGCGGCGGTCGCCGACCAGCGCGCGATCATCGCGATCGGAGCGATCGCAGCGGCCGCCGCGCTGGTGCTCGGCTGGGATGTGCTGCGGCCCCGGCCGCGGATCCGCTGGGCCGTGCCCGCGTTCGTCGCGGCGGTCGGCGTGGTGGGAGTGATCGCCACGCTCCCGCTGAGCACGGGCATCGACGTCCTCATGTTCCAGGAGATCAGCGCTGATCGGCTGCTCGCGGGCGAGAACCCCTACGCCGGCGACTTCCCCGATCCCTACTCGCCCGCGAACAGCGCCCGGGTGTATGGACCGGGCGTGGCCGTCGATGGCGTGCTGAAATTCGGCTACCCCTATCCGCCGCTGACGCTCTTGCTCGTTTTGCCCGGCGCGCTCCTCGGCGACGTGCGCGTCGCTCAGCTTGCCGCAGTCCTCGCCGCCGGCTGGCTGATGGCGACCCTTCGAGGGGGGAGCTGGCGAGCCCGCACCGGCGCGGCTCTCTTCCTCACCTCGCCGGCGATCTTCTTCGTGACCGCTCGGGGCTGGACCGAGCCGTTCCTGATCGCGCTGCTGGTCGCGATGGTGTGGAGCTACTTGCGGCGCAGCCGCTGGTCGGACGTGATCCTCGGGCTGTTCACCGTGTCCAAGCAGTACGTCGTTCTTCTGGCGCCGCTGTACCTGCTGCTCATCCAGCGCCCGTGGACATGGCGCAGCATCGCCCCGACGGCGCTGCGCGCGGCCGTGGTGGGCTCAGCGGTGACGCTCCCGTTCGCGCTCTGGGACCTTCAGGCATTCTGGTGGAGCGTCGTTGAGCTGCAGTTCCGTCAGCCGTTCCGCCCGGATGCGCTGTCGCTGCTGGCCGTGGCGGTCAACGCCACAGGCTGGCCCCCGCCGTCGACGTTCGCGTGGCTGCCGCTCGTCGCCGGGGTCGCAGCGCTCGCCGCGGCCCTGAGGTGGGCGCCGCGCTCGGCGACCGGGATGGCCGCCGGATCGGCGATCGTGATGCTCGCCTTCCTTCTGATGTCGAAGCAGGCATTCACGAACTACTACTTCTTCGCCATCGGTGCGCTGACGCTCGCTGTGGCCGCCTCAGAAGGCGCTGATGCCGGACACCCCGCCAGCTACGGCGCCAGCTCCTGAGGATCTTCCGGGAGCCGCGAGGCGAGCTGCTCCTGCAGACCAGCGGCGTAGTTGGCGAGGAACGTCTTGGTTCGCTGCTGCTGGGGGCGCGCAATAGCGTCTTGGGGAGGCCCTTCCTCGACGATCCGCCCCCCGTCGAGGAACACGACCCAGTCGGCAAGGTCGCGCGCGAACGGCAGCTCGTGGGTGACGACAACCATCGTCATGCCGGCATCGGCCAGCTCGCGCATGACCCGCAGCACCTCTCCGGTGGACTCGGGGTCGAGCGATGACGTCGGCTCGTCGAACAGCAGCACCTCTGGGCGCAGGGCGAGCGCGCGGGCGATGGCCACGCGCTGCTGCTCTCCTC
>DATKBU010000101.1:0-14992 GCA_035513815.1 Egibacteraceae bacterium | reverse complement strand
CACGAGTTCGGCGACGTGCACCTGATCATCGACTAGCGCCGTGGATAACCGTCGAATCTTCGCGAAGCACACGCTCCTCGCGCTCGATGCTGACCGCTCGCAGCGGCGTCCGCTGCGGCGGCCCATCCGCGTCAGACCCGCTGGGGGCGAAGGTTGCGAAGCCGTGGGCTTCGAGCGTCGGCATCAAGGAGGCTCGGCCAGTGAACGCGACCTCGTGGCCCACGTCTTGAACCGCACGGGCGATGGGGATCAGGGGTGCCGCATGACCGAACCCGCCGGCGAACGTGAACAGGATCCTCATCCGTGAACGCGGGCGCCCCGGCGGGAGCTAGCTCGACGCCGGGTCGGCTGCCGCGAGCGCGTCGATGATCTCGATGGCGTCGGTTGCGCCGCACCAGCGGCAGGCGACCGACGTGACCGCCACGTCGAGGCGCTCGGTGTGCTCCGCGGACCCCTCGCCGCCGAGATCGACATGCCAGAAGCGGCGAACCCGCTCGGTCAGTTCGATGTCGAAGCGCGTGAGGTTGCCGCACGCGCCGCAGCGGTAGCGCTTGCCCGGCGGCAGTCCCGCGAGATCCATGTCCTCACTCCTTGGCGGCGATCGGGAAGGCGGGGAACTCTAGCTCGGGCGAGGCGCCGTGCTCGCGCACCTGCGCAGCGACGTCGAGGGCGACGGCGCGCAGGGCCGCGGTGTCGATGCCCTCGTGCGGCGACGGGTAGGAGGACAGGTAGCCCTCGGCGCGCTCGAGCAGCGCGACGGCGCCAGCGTCGTTTCGCCGCTGACCGTGGCAGCAGCCGACCGCGACCTGGGTGACGCCCTTCCAGAACTCGCGGTCGGCCTCAGGAATCTCATCGGACTTCCACACGTACTCGAGGAACTCGTGCGCCTCGAAGAACCGCCGCTCGTCGAACAGCGTGACCGCGATGCGCAGCGCCTCCTCCGCGGAGCGGACAACGGCGTCGGGCTCCTGGCGATGTGCAAGCTCGTCGACCGCTCCCCGAGGCAGCGGCGCGCCGAAGCGATCTCTGGGCCGCGCGTTCTCGGGGCGGCCGTCGGCGTTGCGATCTCGATCCGGAAACACGTCCATGTCAGCCATGCTAAGCACCTGGCCGAAAGACCGTGTGTCGACGTGTGACCTGCCGGGAACCAACTCCCATCAATGTGCGTCAGCCATACAAGGGAATCTCTTCTGACGCCGGAGATCGCAATGGGCCAGAGCTGGCAGGGTGCGGCGGCATGCCGCGGCATGGACGTCGAGAGGTTCTACTCCGACGACACCGAGGTCATCACACAGGCGCTGGCTGTGTGCGGCGGCTGCATCGTGCGCGCCGCCTGCTTCGCGCACGCGCTGTCCCGCGGCGAGGCGCACGGCGTGTGGGGCGGGACCCGAGAGCAGCAGCGCCGTCGCGCGCAGCGGCGCCTGCGATCCCCGGCTGCGTGATCTAGCCGGCCTGCGCCTGCGACACGGCAACCCAGCGCTTCAGGACATCCGCGGCGGCCCCGGAATCCAGCGAGCGCTCAGCCGCGCCCAGCGCGTCTTCCCACGACGCGGCGAGGTCCCCGGCGATCAGCGCCGCGGCGGCGCTGAGCACAACGATGTCGCGCGGCGCCCCTGACTCACCGGCCAGCACAGCGTCGGCGATGCGCCGGTTGTCTTCGATCTCCCCGCCCTTGAGCTCGTCGATCGTCGCGCGCGGCAGCCCGTAGTCGCCCGGATCGAAGGTCCACTCGTCGATCTGGCCGTCGCGGACCTCCCAGACCCGCGACGGCCCAGTCGTGGTGAGCTCGTCGAGGCCGTCGGCGCCGTGGAACACCAGCGCGTGGACCGCGCCGAGGCGGGCGAGCACTCCGGCCATCACGGGCGCCATTGCCGGATCGCTCACGCCGACGGTCTGATGCAGCGCCCCGGCGGGGTTGGTGAGCGGCCCGAGGAAGTTGAAGACCGTCGGCACGCCCAGTTCGCGTCGCGTCGGCATCACATGGCGCATCGCAGGGTGGAATCGCTGCGCGAAGCAGAAGCCGATTCCGACCTCGGCGATGCACGCCTGGACGCCTTCAGGCGGAAGATCGATCGCGACCCCCCAGGCCTCGAGAAGGTCGGCTGAGCCGCAGCGCCCGCTGGCCGCGCGATTCCCGTGCTTGGCGACGACCGCTCCCGCGCCTGCAGCGACCACCGCCGCAAGTGTGGACACGTTGAACGTCCCAGACCGGTCGCCGCCTGTCCCGCAGGTGTCGACGGCGACCCCGTCCACAGCGACCTTCAATGAGAACTCGCGCATGGTGCGCGCCAGCGCGGCGACCTCGGCGGCCGTCTCCCCCTTCGTCCGCAGCCCGACGAGGAACGCCGCCATGTGAACGGGCGTGGCCTCGCCGCGCATGATGGCGGTCATCGCTCCCGCAGCGGTCGCGTCGTCCAGCTCCTCTCGGCGCGACAGGGCGCCGAGGACCGTGGCCCAGGCGAACTCAGCCACTGGTCGCGTGCTCAGCATCCGCATCCGCGACCGAGGCGCTCGCTTCGGGCCGATCCAGCAGCGACGGCGTGGGGCTGCCGCCGACCCCAGGCAGGGCCGGCAGCGCACGACCGGCGGCGACCGCGCGCGCCGTCTCGGCCAGATCGAAGGGGTCGACCGGCTTGAGCATGTACGCGTCCGCCTGCGACCAGTTCGACAGGAAGCGATCCTGCTCTCGCGCGAGCAGGAGGATGACGCGCGGCATCCGCTCCCCCATCTGCCCTCGCGCCTTGATGTCGCGGCTCAGCGCGAACCCACCGGTCGGGACCGTGTCCGCGTCGGCGATGACCAGGTCGTAGGGGGCCTCATCCAGCTGAGCGAGCGCGCGCTGCGGGGTCGCGACCTCGAACACATCGATGTCCGGATCGCCCGCGAGCGCGGCCCCCACCTGGACGGAGACCCGAGAGTTGTCCGACACCAACAGGACCTTCACGCGGCTCCCCTCAGACTCGCTGCCCGTACAGCGGAATGATGCCACGCCGCGCGGAAGGGGGAATCACGGCGGCCGGCGCGAGCCAGGCGCGGCCGATCCGAAGGATTGGCTACGCGTCGCGGGGCACGGGCCGCTGCTGGGGCGTGCGCCGCCCCACGGGAAGGGTCCGCGGCACCTCGCCTGGCCCTCGCAGCTTGGTCTCGAGCAGCGAAACCATCTCGTCGAGGCGGAACCCTTCGAGCGCAGCCTCGACCGGCGCCAGATCGACTCGCTCAAGGCACGATCGGGCAGCCGCGAAGGAGCGGCGCGCACCGCTGTACTCCCCGACCGCCTCCAGCGCGAGCCCGAGGTGCAGATGCGCCGTCGGCTGATTGCGATCACGACCTAGGAGGGTGCGGAACGCATCGGCCGCCGCCTGGTAGTCCCCGGCGACCACAGCCGCCTCGCCCGCCGCGCGCAGGTCCGCGACGGCCATCGGCGACCGCGCCCTGATCCCCCGGCCGATCAGGTCGACGCCGGACACTTCTTCGCCGTCGTCGCCCAGCGCTCCGGCGGGCGCCACCATCGGCGCGAGCCGGTACACGAAGCCGCTGCCGACGCGCTGCAGCGCAAAGGCGTCCGTCACATGCCACAGCGATTCAGCGTCGCCGAGGAACAGATACCCCTCTGGGTGCATCCAGCGCGCCAGTCGGCGCAGGAACGTGGTGACGTCGTCGCGTTCGATATAGGACAGGACGTTGCGGGCGAACACGATCTGGCACTCGCCTGGTGAGACGGGCGGCTCATCGGAGACAAGGTTGTGGCGCAGCACCTCGACGCGCTCGAGGATCTCCGGCACGACCTGCCAGCCATCGTCGGTCCGCTCGAGGAAACGCGCGCGATGCGCCAGCGAGAGCCCTCGCAGCTCGCCATCGGAGAATCGGCCAGCACGGGCCCTCGTGACCACGCCGGTCGCGACGTCAGTGCCGATCACCCGCCAGTCCTCGTGCTCCGACTCAGCCAGGACCATCGCGATGCTGTAGAGCTCGAAGCCGGTGCCGCAGCCAGCGCTCCACAGCGTCACCGGACCCTGGATCGAGGGCAGGATCTCGGTCGCGAGCGCCTCGAACTGATTGGGGTTGGCGAAGAACTCAGGCTGGTGGAAAGCGGCGCGGTCGACCAGCTCTTGCACGGCCGCCGGATCACGGGCGAGAACCGCCACATACTCCTCGACCGGCTGGTCGCGCGCGTCGGCGGCCTCCTGGATGCACCGGCTGAGCCGAAGCTTCATCGCCGAATCGATCCGCAGTCCGATGCGCCGGGCGAGCAGATCCGCAGCACCCCGGAACGTGCGATCACTCACAACCTGATCCTCTCCTGTACCGATGACGACTGCTGCCAGTATCGGCACGTCGGCCGCCGGACCGAAGCCTCATGCGCCGAATGATCAGCCGACATCCCACGTGTCAGCGCCCGCGATCAGCGTCGCCAGGTCGCCAGGCCCCTTTCGGGCCACCGCTTCGTCCAGCTGGCGCTGCATCTCCAGCCCGTAGACGGGGCGGCTGACCTGGCGGAACAGCCCGATGGGCGTCGGACCAGTCGGCGTGTGGGCAAGGCGCGACAGCATGAACGCCAGGGAGGCGTCCTCACGGTGAGCGTCGTGGACCAGCAGCCGGTCCTCGCCGACGTCAGCGACGTCGACGATCTCCAGCCGCGCGCCCTCGGTCACCACGACGCCCTTCTCCATGTCGGCCCCGAAGCGGATCGGCTCGCCATGTTGGACGCGGATCTGGTTCGCCGCCGGGTCGTCCTTGAGGACGTCGAAGGCGCCGTCATTGAAGATGTTGCAGTTCTGGTACACCTCGATGAACGCGGTGCCCTCGTGCTCCGCGGCCAGTCCGACCATCTCGGCGAGGTGGGCGCGCTCCGTGTCGATGGACCGCGCGACGAACGTCGCCTCCGCCCCGAGGGCGATGCTGACCGGGTTGAACGGGTAGTCCAGCGAGCCGAACGGCGTGGACTTGGTGATCTTGCCCAGCTCCGACGTCGGCGAGTACTGCCCCTTAGTCAGCCCGTAGATCTGGTTGTTGAACAGAATGATCTTGAGGTTGGCATTGCGGCGCATCGCGTGAATCAGGTGATTGCCGCCGATCGACAGGCCGTCGCCGTCGCCGGTGATGACGAACACCTTGCAGTCCGAGCGCGTCGCGCTGATCCCTGTGGCGATCGCTGGGGCGCGCCCATGGATCGAATGGAATCCGTAGGTGTTCATGTAGTAGGGGAACCGGCTGGAGCAGCCGATCCCCGACACGAACACGATGCGATCCCGAGGCATCCCGAGGTCCGGCATGATCCCTTGGACGTTGGCCAGGATCGCGTAGTCGCCGCATCCGGGGCACCAGCGGACCTCCTGGTCGCTGGAGAAGTCCTTGCGCGTCAGCTTCGGCGCGTCGCCGTTGCCGTGCTCGTGGGTCGTCGTGTCGGTCACGTCACTGCCCCCTGTCGAGCCCGCGGATCTCCGCGATGATCGCCTGCTCCAGCTCGCCGCTGCTGAAGGGCAGGCCGCGGACCCGGTTGTAGCCCTGAACGTCCACGAGGTACTCGGCGCGCAGCATGCGACGCAGCTGACCGAGGTTCATCTCGGGCACCAGCACGCGCTCGTAGCGCCGAAGGACCTCGCCGGTGTTGGCGGGGAAGGGGTTGAGGTGGCGCAGATGCGCTCGCGCAACCTTGGTGCCGCTCTTGCGCGCGCGCCGGACTGCCGCGCGCACCGGCCCGTACGTCGAGCCCCAGCCGAGTACCAGGAGCCTTGCCTGCTCGCCGGGTTCCTCGTCCACGGTCAGCAACGGGATGTCCCGGGCGATGCCGTCGATCTTGGCCTGGCGAATCTCGGTCATCCGGTGGTGGTTGTCCGGGTCATAGGAGATGTTGCCGGTCCCGTCCGCCTTCTCCAGGCCGCCGATCCGGTGCTCCAGTCCGGGCGTGCCGGGAATCGCCCACGGCCTGGCCAGCGTCTCGGGGTCGCGCAGGAACGGCCAGAACTCGCCGTCGTGGTTCGGCTCGGTCGCGAACTTGACGTCGGCCGACAGATCAGGCAGGTCGTCGATCTCGGGCAGCCGCCAGGGCTCTGCGCCGTTGGCCAGGTAGCCGTCGGACAGCAGCATCACGGGCGTGCGGTACTTGATGGCGATGCGGGCCGCCTCAATCGCCGCGTCGAAGCAGTCGCCGGGGTGGCTCGGCGCGATGATGGGGACTGGCGCCTCGCCGTTTCGCCCGTACATCGCCTGCATGAGGTCGGACTGCTCGGTCTTGGTCGGCAGGCCCGTCGACGGGCCTCCGCGCTGGATGTTGATGATCAGCAGCGGCAGCTCGACGCTGACGGCCAAGCCGATGGTCTCGGTCTTCAGCGCGATCCCGGGGCCCGACGTGGTCGTCACCGCGAGATTGCCCGCGAAGGCCGAGCCCAGCGCAGCCCCGATGGCGGCGATCTCGTCCTCCGATTGCATCGTGCGGACGCCGAACTGCTTGTGCTTGGAAAGCTCGTGGAGGATGTCTGACGCCGGCGTGATCGGGTAGCCGGCGAGGAACAGCGGCAGCTTGGCGCGCTGCGCTGCGGCGATCAGCCCGTAGGACAGAGCCAGGTTGCCGGTGATCTGGCGGTAACGGCCCGCCGGAAGCTTCGCCGGGGACACCTCGTAGGCGTGGACGAACACCTCCGTCGTTTCGCCGAAGGCGAATCCGGCGTTGAACGCGCGGATGTTGGCCTCGGCGATCTCGGGGCGCTTGGCGAACTTCTGGCGCAGCCACGCGGCGGTGGGCTCGGTGGGGCGCGAGTACATCCAGGACATCAGGCCCAGCGCGAACATGTTCTTCGCGCGCTCCTTGTCCTTCTTCGACAGGTCGAACTCCTCGAGCGCGCCGATGGTCAGCGTGGTCAGGGGGATCTGGAACACCTGGTAGCGCTCGAGGCTGCCGTCCTCCAGCGGGTTGGTCTCGTACTGCGCCTTCTTGAGGTTTCCGCGCGTGAAGGCGTCGGCGTTGACGATCAGCGCGCCGCCGGGCTCGAGGTCGTCGATGTTGGTCTTCAGCGCCGCCGGGTTCATGGCCACCAGCACGTTGGGGGCGTCGCCCGGCGTGAGGATGTCGTGATCGGCGAAATGCAGCTGGAACCCCGAAACGCCAGGCAGCGAGCCGGCAGGCGCCCGGATCTCGGCGGGGAAGTCCGGCAGCGTCGCCAGATCGTTTCCGACCTGAGCGGTCACGCTGGTGAACCGATCCCCCGTCAGCTGCATCCCGTCGCCGGAATCCCCCGCGAACCGGATAGTGACGGTCTCGACGCGGCGGACGGTCTTGGTTGTCATGATTGCGTCCCGAGGTCACATGGATGCTCGACAGCGTGCCCTGCCATGGTAGAGCGCCGCGCGCCGTTTCGGCGAAACGCGCGGGCGAGCCGCCAACCCCATACGCTCGATGGACAATGGCGGAACGCGTCTATCTGGATCACGCCTCGGCGGCGCCGTGGCACCCCGCCGCGCTGGCGGCGTTCGAGCAGTCCGCGCGCGCCCTGCCAGGCGATCCATCGCGCCGCCACGCCGCGGGCCGGGCGGCGCGAGACCTTCTCGAATCGGCCCGGGCGGCGATCGCGGCCGAGCTCGGCGGCGCGCCGGAGCGCCTGGCCTTCACCTCTGGCGGCACGGAGGCCATCTTCCTGGCTGTCTGCGGCGCGATGGCGGCGAACCGCACGCGCTCCCAACGGGTGGTCTCCTGCGCCGTGGAGCATTCGACTGTCCTCGCGGCCGCGGAGGCCAGCGGCGCTCAGCACGAGGTCGTCGGCGTCGACCCGTTGGGGCGCGTGGATCTAGACGCCGTCGAGAAGGCGCTGGGCGCGGGCGCGGCGCTGCTGAACGTCCAGCACGCCAATCACGAGGTCGGCGCCCTGCAGCCGCTGGGCGAGATCGCCCGGCTCTGCCGCCGCCACGACGTGCTGCTGCACGTCGACGCGTGCCAGACCGTCGGCCGTCTGCCGATCCGCCTCGACCAGATCGATGCCGACTTCATCTCCGCGTCGGGGGCGAAGTTCGGCGGCGGCAGGGGGATCGGCGCCCTCGCATGGTCTCCGCGCGCCCGCTTCCGACCGCTGTTCAGCGGCGACGAGCGTGAGCACCGGCGCAGGTCTGGGCTTGAGAACCTGCCTGGCGCCGCGGCCATGGCCGAGGCCCTCCTGCAGCTTGCCCCCGCCCGCCCCGGCGGGCCGGCAGCCGCCGAGGCCGCCCGGTGCGACGCGCTTCGGCGCCGGCTTCGTCGCCAGATCGCGGATTCCATCGCCGACGTGGAGATCCATGGTCCCGAGGATGGCTCGGCGCCCCACATCGTCGCGCTCTCGGCGCTGTACGTGGACGGCGAAACGCTGGTCGGCGAGCTGGACCGCATGGGCTTCGAGGTGCACTCCGGATCGTCGTGCGCGACGACGTCCGGCGAGCCCTCGCATGTGCTTGTCGCCATGGGAGCCCTCACCCACGGGCATGTCCGCGCGTCGCTGGGTCCTGAGGTCCTCGAGCGCCACATCGACGAGTTCGCCGCCGCGCTGTCAGAGGCCGTCAGCCGACTCCGTGCCCGCCTGGGCCCTAGATTGGACCTGTGATGGACAGCCCCGCCTCCACTGTCGTCGATGCCCTCGGCAAGGCATGCCCGATCCCGGTCATCGAACTGGCCAGGGCGATGGAGCGCGTCGCGGTGGGCGAGGATGTCGTCGTGCTGGCGGACGATCCTGGCGCGAAGGTCGACATCCCCGTGTGGTGCCGGATGAAGCGCCAGGAGCTCGTCGGCGTGGAGGCGAACGAGTCGGGCTGGCGCTTTATCGTCCGTCGCGTCAGCTGAGGCGTTAGTGGAAGCTGTCCCCGCAGGCGCAGGTGCTCTCCGCGTTCGGATTGTCGATCGAGAAGCCGGCGCCCTGCAGGCTGTCGACCCAGTCGATCTTGGTCCCGCGGAGGTAGGGCGCTGACATCTTGTCGATGCGCACCGGCACGTCGTGCAGCGATGCGACGACGTCGCCGTCGAGTTGGCGATCGTCGAAGAACAGCGCGTAGCGCATGCCCGAGCAGCCGCCCGGCTGAACCGCGACCCGCAACGCGACCTCGTCCGCCTTTTCCTCGCGGGCGATGAGCTCCTTGACCTTGGCCGCCGCGGCTTCGGTCAGGATGATCGGATCGTCGTCCAGCGTGTCGAGCGCTGGGCCGATGGTCATTTCAGTCATGGGTTGACCTCGCCTGGTCGGCTGTCATGGTTGGGCTTCCGGGTCATTCTAGCGCCGCGCCGCCGCCCACACACGCCAGGGCGCTCACCACGCGCTGTATACCAAGCGCTCATGATTAATTACTCTCCGTTGCGGGTACCCCCGGGACAGCGTGAAGCTGGATGAGCATGAGGTGCGAGAGAGCGGGGGGGCATATCGCTCGCTGATCCAGCACGCCTCGGACCTCATCCTGGTCGCCGATGAGGACGGCGTCATCCGCTATGCGAGCCACGCGGCCGGGCGGATACTCGGCCGCGACGCAGGCGAGCTCGTCGGCGCCACGCCGTTCGACCTGTTCCATCCCGACGACATGGAGCGCGTGGCCGCGTCGTTCGCCGAGAAGATGGGCCTGCCTGGGCGTGACACGCCCATCGAGTGCCGCGCACGTCACCGCGACGGCTCATGGCGGTGGCTGGAGGCGACGACGACCAACCTGCTCGACGACCCGGATGTCCGCGGGATGGTGATCAACGCGCGCGACATCAGCGAGCGCAAGAGCCTCGGCGATCAGCTGGCCTTCCAGGCTCTGCATGACGAGCTCACCGGGCTCCCCAACCGCGCGCTGCTGAGCGACAGGCTCGACCAGGCTCTTGAGCGCCGCGAGCGCAGCCGTTCGCAGATCGCGGTCGTCCTGCTCGACCTCGACGGGTTCAAGGAGATCAACGACAGCATGGGCCATCATGCCGGCGACGAGCTGCTCATCCGAGTCGCCGAGCGCCTCCAGCTGGCGGTGCGACCCGAGGACACCGTGGCGCGGCTTGGCGGCGATGAGTTCGTCCTGGTGTGCGATGTCGCCGACGGCGACGACGCGATGCTGGTGGCCGAGCGGATCAGCGCGGCCTTCGACGGTCCGTTCGAGCTGTCCGCCGGGTCGGTGCCGGTTACCGCCAGCATCGGGTTCACGGTGACGGACCATCCCTCCGAGTCGGCCGACAAGCTGCTGCGCGACGCCGACGTGGCGATGTACCGGGCCAAGAAGCTGGGGCGCAACCGCCATGTGGCCGCGGATCCCACGCTGCGAGCGAGCATCGCGCAGCGAGTGCGGGTCGAGGGCTCGTTGCGGGGCGCGGTCGCCGAAGGCCAGCTGCGAGTCCTGTACCAGCCAATCGTGCGCCTCGATGACGAGCGGATCGTCGGCGCCGAAGCCCTGGTGCGCTGGGCGCATCCCGAGTTCGGATGGATGCTGCCCGGCGACTTCATCGGCTCTGCCGAGCACACCGGGCTGATCGTGCCGATCGGCAACTGGATGCTCGAGCGCGCGTGCGCGCGGGGCGCGGAGTGGGTCGCGGCCCGACGAGATGACGCCATGTTCCGCGTCTCCGTCAACATCTCGGCCAGGGAGCTGGCCGAGCCCGGCTTCGCCGAGACCGTGGCGCGGATCCTGGCCGACACCCGCCTTCCCGCGGGCGCGCTCTCGCTGGAGATGACTGAGCGCGCGCTGATGCGCAACCCGGAGGCGGCGCGCAGCTGGCTCGACCCCCTGCTGCAGCTCGGCGTGCATTTGGTCATCGACGACTTCGGCGGCGGCCATTCCACGATCCGGCATCTCAAGCGCCTGCCGATCAGCGGGCTGAAGGTCCCAGCCGGGGCTGCGGGCGATCTCGTCGATCGAGCCATCGTCCGCGGCGTTCTGGAAGTCGCGGACGCGCTGGGGTCGGAGGTGATCGCCGAAGGCGTCGAGACTCCGGACCAGGAGTCCCAGCTCGCCGAGCTCGGCTGCCGCTACGCGCAGGGCTACCACTTCGCCCGACCGCAATCCCCGGAGGAGTTCATGAGGCTCCTGGCCACCGAACGCCTCGGCCTGTAGCGCCCGCGAAGGCTCAGGTTCGCAGCTGGCTGGCGAGACGGGCGGTGCGCTCCGCGACCAGCGCCTCCGCTCGCCGCATGCCGTGAGGCCCGAGGTCCGCAGCCGCGTCGAACCGCTGGCCCGCGCCGTCGGCGATCCGTCCTGCGACAGCAAGCGCGCGGGCACCTGTGGCGCGCGCGAGTTCGAGCACATACCAGGGGGCCTTGCCGGCCCCGCTCTGCGCGTCCAGCGAACCTTCGCCGGTCAGCACGACATCGGCGCCGCGCAGCGCGGCGTCGAGCCCGACAAGCCGCGCGACGGTCGCCGCCCCGCCCATCAGGCGCGCGCCCGCGAAGGCGCTCAGCCCGAACCCCAGACCGCCCGCAGCGCCGGCGCCCGGCAGGTCCCGCCAAGGCCCGCCCGGCGCGTCGCGCTCGACGACGTCGGCCAGCCGTCCCAGCGACTCCTCGAGCAGCTCGACGTCCTCGGAGCTTGCGCCCTTCTGGGGGCCGTAGACCGCCGCCGCGCCGTCCGGCCCCAGCAGCGGATTCGTCACGTCGGTCGCGGCCGCCACCGGAGGAAGGGACAGAATCGCCGGCTCGACGCGGTCCAGGTCCCGCCCGGACTGCCCGCCGACCTTGAGCCCGTTGCCATCGGCGCGCAGAAGCCGGTGCCCTAGGGCCGTCGCCATCCCCATGCCGCCGTCGACCGTGGCGCTGCCGCCCAGGCCGACCACGATCTCGACAGGGTCATGCGCGGCGGCCGCGAGCAGCAGCTGCCCCACACCGTAGGTGGTGGCCAGCTTCGGGTCGCGCTCATCGGGCGCCAGCCGAGACAGCCCGCAGGCCTGCGCGCACTCGATCAGGGCGCGCCCGTCAGCCAGGAGCAGCCAGTCGGCCTTCACCGCGCGGCCGCGGGCGTCGGCGACCTCCTCGGTCAGCCGCCTGCAGGCCGGGTCTGCGGCCTGAACGACGTCGACGGTGCCCTCGCCGCCGTCGGCCATCGCGGCGATCGCGATCTCGTCGCCCGGCCGTGCCTGCGCCCAGCCGGCAGCCATCGCGCGGGCGGCCTCGGCCGCCGTCAGGGTTCCCGCGAACTTATCCGGAGCGATGACGACCTTCATGCGTCGGGCTGGCCCTCCTCCGGCGGCTCGACGAACAGCTGCAGGCCCTCGCGTCTGAGGATGCGCACCCGCTGGCCGACTTCCAGGGACTCGCCCTCGGAGCGCACCGACCACAGCGAGCCGCCCACCATCGCCTGGCCGTCGCGGCCTACGGCGCTTCGCACCTCGGCGTACTCGCCGGGAATCTGACCGACGATGCCGGCCTCGGCGCTGGCGCGCTGGGTGCGCCACACGAGCCGGCCCACGAGGACCGCGCCGAGCGCGACCAGGACGGGCACCGGCAGCAGAACGGACAGATCGACGCCGATCCCGGTCGGTTCGGGGAACAGGAACAGCCCTCCGAGGATCAGCGCCAGCGCCCCGCCCGCCGCGAACACGCCGATGCCCGGAACGAACAGCTCCGCGACGAACAGGGCGAGCGCGAGCACTATCAGCAGGACGCCGGCGATGTCGGTGGGCAGGACCGACAGCGAGAAGAACGCCAGCACCAGCATGATCGCGCCCAGCACCCCGCCGATCCCGGCGCCGGGGTTGGCGAGCTCGTAAAGGATCGCCAGGCCGCCGATCGACAAGAACAGGAACGCGAGATTCGGATCCGCCACGGCCTGCAGGATCCGTCGGACGAACGCCATATCGAACTGCTCGACCTGCGCCCCTGAAGTCGCCAGCGTGACCTCGTCGCCTTGGGGACCGATCCGGACCGAGCGCCCATCGACCTCGTCGAGCAGCTGCTCCAGCGAGGACGCGATCAAGTCGACGGCGCCGATCTCGAGCGCCTCCTGCGCGCCCACGGCGCGGCCCTCGCGGACCGTGGCCACGGCGAAATCGACGTCGCGCCCGCGCTCGGCGGCGATCTCCTCGACGTAGGCGGCCGCGTCGTTGATCACCTTGTCGATGACCTCCCCGCCCTCAAGCGCCACCGGCGTGGCCGCGCCGATCGTGGTGCCGGGAGCCAT
The DNA here is from genome assembly GCA_035513815.1 of Egibacteraceae bacterium. Taxonomy (GTDB): domain Bacteria; phylum Actinomycetota; class Nitriliruptoria; order Euzebyales; family Egibacteraceae; genus DATKBU01. The sequence continues at coordinate 1,912 of DATKBU010000101.1, read as the reverse complement.
CACGGCGATGTGAGCTGCCAGGGTGATGATGGCGCCCGCCGAGGCCGCGCGCCCGCCCTGAGGCGCGACGTACACAATCACCGGCACGTCGGCGACGAAGATGTCCTTGACGATGTCGCGCATCGACGTGTCCAGCCCGCCGGGGGTGTCCAGCTCGATGACCAGCGCGCCGTAGCCGCCCTGCTCGGCCTCGCGCAGCGTGTCGTCGAGATGATCGGCGATGACCGGCGTGATCGGGCCCGAGACGCGGGTGACCAAGACCCGGTCGGACTCCGCGGCCGCCGCCGGCGCCAGCGTCAGAGCCCACAGCGCCGACGCGGACAGCGCGAGCGGCAACCGGCTTCCTCGCCTGCCTCCGGTCCGCAGCTTTAGGGTTCCGCGATTCATAGCGCCATCCTGTCGCATTAGCCGCGGCGGCGCCCAGGCGACGGCGCTGCGGTGCTGCTATCCTTGCCCGGATAGTAAGTGTATGATCGACACTAACCTCCTCTCGACGCTGGATGTGAGTTGGTGACCCAGGCGACGACCCTTCGCGAAGCGGCGGCCTCCACGCCGCTGCTCCTGCTCGGGCGCCAGGCGGATCCCGACAGTGAGCGTGGCACGATCTGCCCGGGAGCGGTCCCGGATCCTGAGGATCCGACGCTGATCGAGCGCGCGCGGCGGGCTCGCGCGGAGCTCGGCCACAAGGTGTTCATCCTCGGCCACCACTATCAGCGCGACGAGGTCATCCAGTTCGCCGACGTGCGCGGGGACAGCTTCAAGCTGGCGCGCGACGCAGCCTCCGATGGCGCGCCGTTCATCGTCTTCTGCGGCGTGCATTTCATGGCGGAGACCGCCGACATCCTCACTGCGCCCGACACGCAGGTCATCCTTCCTGACATGGCCGCGGGCTGCTCGATGGCGGACATGGCCGAGATCAGCCAGGTGGAGGCTGCGTGGGACGACCTGCGCGCCGCCGGCTGCGACGCGGTCGTGCCACTGACGTACATGAACTCCACTGCGGCGATCAAGGCGTTCACCGGCCGCAACGGCGGCGCGGTGTGCACATCCTCCAACGCCGAGGCCGCGATGCGCTGGGCGTTCGGCCAGGGCGAGCAGGTTTTGTTCCTGCCTGATCAGCACCTGGGGCGCAACACCGCCGTGCTCCGGCTGGGCCTGGACCTCGATGACTGCGTCGTGTACGACCCCCACCGTCCCGGAGGCGGCGTGGCCCCGGAGCTGCTGCGGGCGGCCAAGATCATCCTGTGGAAGGGCCACTGCAGCGTGCACGGCACGTTCCTGCCCCAGCACGTCGACATGGCCCGGGCCAGGGTTGCCGACGTCAAGATCCTGGTGCATCCCGAGTGCCGACACGACGTCGTGACCAAGGCGGACCTGGTCGGGTCGACCGAGTTCATCATCCGCACCGTGCGCGAGGCGCCGCCGGGCACGGCGTGGGCGATCGGCACCGAGCTGAACCTGGTGGGCCGCCTGGCCCAGGAGCATCCCGAGCAGACGATCACGTTCCTGAACGAGAAGGTGTGCTTCTGCGCGACGATGAACCGGATCGACCTGCCTCATCTGGTCTGGGCGCTCGAGGAACTGGTCGCTGGCCGCGTCGTCAACCGGATCGCCGTTGACCCGGCGACGGCGCGGGATGCGCGCACGGCGCTTGATCGGATGCTCGCCCTGCCGGGGACGTAAGCCTCCACTTCGTGCCTTGGCGACAGGATGCTGTCGCGAGCGCACGAACTTCGGCTGGGATTCGGCCGGCAGCTCACACCCTGACGGCTGACACCTCAATCTCGATGTCCAACTTGTCGCTGACCAGCACGCCGCCGCTCTCCAGCGCAGCATTCCAGGTGATGCCGAAATCCTTGCGGCGAAGCTGCGCGGTCGCCGAGAAGAATGCGCGCTGTTGGCCCCAGGGGTC
>DATKBU010000100.1:0-6865 GCA_035513815.1 Egibacteraceae bacterium | reverse complement strand
CGGACCCTCCTGGGCTAGTGCTGAAGCTCCGTCTCCCACGAGGAGCCCGAGGCCGCTGACGGCCAGCGCGAGGGCTGCGAGCGCGGCTCTCACTGGAAGAACTCCAGGCTGGCGGCCATCGCGTCGAGGACGGCGCGCGTGCCGTCAAAGTCCGGCGACAGCTGGCTGGAGCCCTCCATGATCACGACATCGACGCCTCGGTCGATCACGTACGACGCGAAGCTGCTCGCTTCGTCGTCGGGGTAGGAGTAGAGAAACCGAGTGGCCCGGGCGCCTCCTGCCACGGTGCCGTCGATGCGCTCGTGCACGACCAGCTCCGGGGATCTGTAAAGATCCACCCATTCGTCGTAGTCGACCTCCAAGAACTCGATGCGGATCGCCACCTCGGCGACGTCGTAGTCCGCCGGGATCGCGAACCGCGAAGGATGGAAGAACCGGCAGGTCTCCGAGGGATCGCGCTCGGCCGTATGCCATGTGCCCGGGTACGACAGCGCGAACCCGAAGTCGGTGTTCGCGCACGACACGTCGGCCGGCGGCGCCGGGGTCAGCGACGGCTCGGATGAAGGCTCTGGCGTCGCGGGCGCCCCAGAAGACTCCAGCGCCGTTGACGTCGGGGAAGGCTCCGACGCCGCCCGCGCTTGGGATGTCGGCGTCGGCGTCCCGGGAGGCGCGGTCGCAGTCTCCAGCGCAGCCGGCGACAACGTGGCCTCCTGCTCAGGCAGCACCTGAGCGCCCACGTCGTCGCGGGCGATCAGCGACCACAGCCCGACCGCCGAGGACGCGAGCCCCGCGAGCAGCATCGCGACCCGAACCGCCGACAGCGCCCGGCGCCACAAGGGAGCCCGGCGGCGGGCGGGGGGTGGGCCCGAACGCGAGGCGGCTGCGGGTGCGGGCTGCTCCGGACGCGGAGCCCCAGACACCGGCCGCGCATCGGCCTCCGGGGGCGAGGGCTGAGCCATCCAGATCTGCGGGGGGCCGCCCGGCATCGCATGGGCCACCGTGCTCGGAGGCGGCGGCGGCCCCCAGGGGACCCCGCACGACTCGCAGAAGCGGGCTCTCGCCGCGAGCGCATGCCCGCACGACGCGCAGAAGCGGCCCCCGGGCGGCGCACGGTGATCCGACATGGCATCTGCTCGTCTCGGCGCTGACCGTTCTGCGAGGCATCTGACAGCGCCAGCTTGGCGACCTGCGCGCTTGAACAGGCAGGTTGTCCAGGTTGTCGGTTGCCCGTGCGGTCAGCTTGAGCGCGCCGCCGGGGTCCCCGGCGCCGGGGACACCCGCGCTTCACCGGGGGCAGACTGCCTTTCAGACGCCCGGCGCCATGACCTCCACGGTCAGCAGCACCGACGAGCCGCCCGCGACCGGCTCGTCGGGCGAGGTGGGATCAAGAAGGGACCAGGCGATCGGCTGGACAAGCGGGAACACCCCGTCGGCCACCGGGAAGCCCTCTGGCGGCACATGCACGCGGATCTCCTCGACCAGCGGAGCATCCGGATGAACCTCCAGCGCGCGGAACTCGCCCGTGCACGCGAAGGCGACGTCATCCTCCGCCGTGAACTCAGGGCTGCAGCCGGCGCCCGCGACGGCGAGCAGTCCGGGATCCTGAGTGATCGCAAAGGTCCAGCGAACGTCGTCGATCACCACGCCGCCCTCGACGGTGGTTTCGAACGTCAGTCGCAGGACAGCAGGGCTGTCCGGACTCGACGGCTCGACGCCGGCGACCGACACCGCCAGCGGCGCGTCGCCGTCGACCTCCGCGGTGGCGCTGACCAGCGGCGGACCGCCTCGCGGCGGCGGGCCTTCCAGGACTCCGCGGGGACCCTCGGCGTCGCACGCCGCCAGAAAGGCAGCGACCAGCGCCACCACGGCGCCCGCTCTCATCCGGCGCCCGAGGCGGCCGGGCCCGCACACGGCGCCGGGCAGGGCATCGGCTCGATCTGCTCGGCGACCCACTCCCCGACTGGATTGTCGCGGGTGGCCAGATGATGCGCGTACAGGCTGTGCAGGCACTTGACGCGCCCCGGCATGCCGCCTGCGCTGTCGCCGCGCGGCAGCGGCCCGCCGAGGCGGTCGCGGGCCGCGACGTAGCGGGCGTGGGCGGCGGCGTACTCGGCGGCCAGGTCAGGGTCCGCAGCCAGGCGCTCGTTCAGCTCGGCCATCGCCCCGTTGGCCTCCAGCCGCCCGACATGGCGGTTGGCCAGCGGGCACGCCAGCCAGAACATGGTCGGAAACGGCGTGCCGTCATCCAGCCGCGGATCGACGCGAAGCACCGCGGGCAGGCCCCAGCGGCAGCGAACTGCCACCGCGGAGCGCCCGCGCAGCGGCCGTCCGATCATCTCCGACGCCACCTCGGCCTCTGCGGCATCCATGTGCGGGCGCGCCAGCTGCGCCTCGTACGAGGCGTCGGGAGCAGGGCGCAGGGCGTCGTCCATGGGCCTAGCGTGGCGAGAGCCGGCGCCGCCCGCAAGCGGAGGGCGACTCGGGATCCGGGTGCGAGCAAACGGTGTGGCTCAGTTTCACCAAGCGGCGCTGGGGACGTCCGCCGGCGCCCCGCTCATGGCTCTGGCCGCGGACAGGAAGGCGTCTATGAGCGGGTGGAGCCGCGCCCCGCGAAGCGCCGCCATCTGCGGCTGGAACAGCGTGGCGACGTAGAACGGGTGCTCGGGCAATTCGATCCCCTCGACGCCCGCGTCCTCGCCGCGAGCCCCGACCACCAGGCCGGCGGAGGTCAGACGTTCCAGGTAGCCGTCGGCGACGCCGAACCCGCACAAGTGGAAGCCTGTGAACGGCTCGACTCCGCAGATCTCCGCGAGCCGCGTGCCCGGCACGCACCAGACGGCGCGCTCCTCGCCGACCAGGCGGCATGCGAGCGGTGCGACGACTGCCGTGTGCGCGGTGGGGTCCGCCTCGGCGTGCGCGGCGTCACTCAGCCCGGCGACGTGACGCGCGTACTCCACAACCATGTACTGGAACCCGCCACACGTGCCGAGGATGGGGGCGCGACGCTCACGCCGACGGCGAATCGCCGCGTAGACCGCCTGGTCGTCGCGGTAGGGCGTGCCGGGAGCCACCCAGACTCCGTGGTAGTCGTCGAGCTGCGCCGCGTCAGGCGAGTCGGTTGCGATCCAACTCCCGCGCGCCCAGGAGGGAAACCGCTCCACGACAGCATCGACCGCCCGGTGCGTGATCAATGTGGCGTCGCGGTCTCCGAGGAGCGCGATGTCGGCCATGAGCCCACCTCTTCGCTCAGGTCATAGCTGGTCAGAGCTGGGTGACCGAAGGAGGCTAACAGGCGCCATGACGTGCCCTGCCGCGCCCCCGCCGCGGTCAACCGTGCGCCGCGGCTGTCAGCCCCGGTCAGCCGAACAGGCCAGCGAGCGCGTCAGCCACCCGCCGCCACATCGTCTTGGCGTCGTCCACTCCCGCCGCGCCCTGGCCAGGCTCGGCCCGCTCGAACTCGGCCTCGGGCGTGACGACGATGAACGGCACCTCCCCCGGCTTGACCAGGTTCAGCTGCTCTCGGGCGATGATCTCGAGCTCCTCCGGATCCTCAAGCCGCACCCTGCGCTCCTCGAGGCGGTCGACCTCGGCGCGCAGCTGATCTCGGCTGGCAGCCAGCGTGTCCACCCGGTCCGCTCCGAGCGTGAAGCTCTTCAATGGCCCCGCCGCCATGCCGCCCAGCAGGATGATGAGCACGAGCAGCCCCACGATGTAGGGGCGGTCGCCGGCGGCTGCTCGTTGCAGCCGGGCGTTCGCGGCGCGGCGCGCCTCGCTTGTCTGGCGAGCGCGGGCGGGCTCGGCCCGCCGAGAAGGCGGGGACTTCCTCGCCGCAGCCGGGTTCCTCGCCGAGGCCGACTTCCGCGCCGGGGCCGACTTCGCCGAGCCCGACTTCGCCGAGGCCGGTCTCCGCGCCGCAGCCGGCTTCCTCGCCGCAGCCGGCTTCCTCGCCGCGGCCGGCTTCCTCGCCGGGACCGGCTTCTTCGGCGCAGGTGACGAGCGGGCGCGGCCGGTCATCCCTACCCGCCGCGCGGCTCGCCGGTGGCCGCCATGCGCCGAAAGGCCCGGGCGCCGGCGTAGCGCGCGGCGTCGCCGAGAAGCTCCTCGATGCGCAGCAGCTGGTTGTACTTGGCCACGCGGTCACTGCGCGCGGGGGCGCCGGTCTTGATCTGGCCGGCGTTGGTCGCGACCGCCAAATCGGCGATCGTCGTGTCCTCGGTCTCACCGGAGCGGTGGCTGACCATGCAGGTCCACCCGGCCCTGTGCGCCAGCTCCATCGTCTCCAGCGTCTCGGTCAGCGTGCCGATCTGGTTGACCTTGACCAGGACGCTGTTGGCGGAGCGCTCGGCGATGCCGCGGCGCACGCGCTCGACGTTGGTGACGAACAGATCGTCGCCGACGAGCTGGCAGCGATCGCCGACCTGGCCGGTCAGACCGGCCCAGCCAGCCCAGTCGTCCTCGGCCATCCCATCCTCGATCGACACGATCGGATAGCGGTCGACCAGGTCGACCAGAAGCCCGATCATCTCCTGGCTGGTCAGCGAGCGGCCCTCGCCCTCCAGCTCGTAGCGGCCCTCGCGGTACAACTCCGTGGACGCGACGTCCATCGCGAGCGCCACGTCGGCGCCGGGCTCGTAGCCCGCCTGACTGACCGCCTCGAGGATCAGATCGAGCGCGGCTGCGTTCGACTCCAGGTTCGGCGCGAAGCCGCCCTCATCGCCGAGCCCTGTCGACAGGCCTCGACCGCCGAGCACCTTCTTCAGGGCGTGGTAGATCTCCGCGCCCATCCGCAGCGCCTCGGCGAAGGTCGGCGCGCCGATCGGCGCGATCATGAACTCCTGGAAGTCGACGTTGGAGTCCGCGTGGGCGCCGCCGTTGATGATGTTCATCATCGGCACCGGCAGCAGGTGGGCGTTCGGACCGCCGAGGTAGGCGTACAGCGCCAGCCCTGCATGCTCTGCGGCCGCGTGAGCGACCGCCAGGCTGACGCCGAGGATCGCGTTCGCGCCGAGCTTCGACTTGTCATCGGTCCCGTCCAGCGCGCGCAGGATGGCGTCGACCCCGCGCTGATCGGTGGCCAGCTCCCCCACCAGCGCGGGCGCGATCACGCTGTGGATGTTCGCAACCGCCTGGCCCACGCCCTTTCCGCCATAGCGCCCGCCGCCGTCGCGCAGCTCTACCGCCTCGAAGGCGCCCGTCGAGGCCCCGCTGGGGACCGCGGCGCGCCCGAACGAACCATCACTGAGCAGGCAGTCCACCTCGACGGTGGGATTCCCGCGGGAGTCGAGCAGCTCGCGGGCGGTCAATGTCTCGATCTGCACTAGAGGTTCACACTCCTTGCTGACAAGGCCCCAACTGTAGGCCACTTTTTTCCACAGACTCAACATTCTGTCCGGCCGGGGACGCCGTCGGCGTCTGGTCGACCGGGCCCGATCAGCCGCCGGGCGGCGACTGCTGCGCGCCGGCAGCGTCCCACAGCGTCTGCCATTGCTCGTCGGTGAGCTCGCTCAGCGGGCGGTCGGCCGCAGCCGCCATCGCCTCGAAGCGGGCGCGGAACCCTGAGGCTGCGGCCCGCAGCGACGTCTCAGCGTCCAGTCGCCGCTGGCGGCCCAGACTGATCACCGTCGCCAGGAGCGCGCCGAGCTCCTCGGCCCCCTCGTCCGCGCCGGACTCGAGATAGCGATCAAGCCGGGCCCGCACGACCGCGGCCACCCCACGCTCGTCATCCGGCTCGAAGCCAGCCTTCGACGCTCGCGACTGCAGCTGCTGCATATACGACAGCGCTGGCTGCCCTGTGGCGATGCCGTCGAAGTACCCCTGCCGTTCCGGCTTCTCCGCGGCCTTGAGCTCATCCCAGTTCGCCACAACCTCCTCAGCGGAGTCCACCTCGACGTCAGCGAAGACGTGGGGGTGGCGGCGCACGAGCTTCTCGACGATGCCGCGCGCGACATCGTCGATGGTGAACTGACCGGCGCTGTCCGCGATCTGCGCGTGGAACACGACCTGCAGGAGCACGTCGCCCAGCTCCTCGCGAATCGCGTCGGGCTCGCCCGAGGAGATCGCGTCGAGCAGCTCATACAGCTCCTCCACCGCGTAGCGGGCCAGCGACGCGTGGGTCTGCTCGCGGTCCCAAGGGCAGCCGTCGGGCGCGAGCAGACGCTCTTCGACGCGCACCAGATCCAGCAGCGCGGTGCCTTTGGGCGCGAGGCCGAAGTAGACCACCTCCACCTCCACCCCCGCCCGCGCGGCTTCCATGCCCAGCGTCCTGGTGAAGGCCTCGGCGTCGGAGGGCCCGAACAGGTAGGCGACCTCACCGATCTCCGCCGCGCGATCGACCACATGCTCCGCGCGGCGCTTGTCCGCCGGGCTCAAGCCCGTGAGCAGATCCGCACGAGACAGCGCGGCGCCGTCGTCGGCCGGCGGGAGCACTTCGTGCCGCAGGTCGGCCAGCTCGAGGTGCTCCAGGAACGGATGATCGCCGGATCCGACGAGCACCAGCTCGCTGGACATCAGCGCCGACCAGGCGTGCAGCGGGAGGAGCCCTGGCAGCTGGTCGGCCGTGTCGATCAGGACCAGCCTGGCCACGGCTACTCGGTGGGCTCTGCGGTCGCCGGGACGTCGCCGGGGGTCGCCTCGCCGGGGGTCGCCTCGCCCAGCGGATCCGCGGGGACGACTCGGGTCTGCTCCGGATCCCATCGCCCGAAGCGCGGATTCACCGTGATGTCGGCCTCGGCGTAGCGCTGCTCCAGCCACTCCGCCGCCGCAGCTACCGGCGCGCTGGCCTCAAGCTCTGCGCGGATCTCGCTCTCGACATCCGCCAGCGCAGGCGCCTCGTTGACCTCGAGCACTTCGATCACGTGGAAGCCGA
>DATKBU010000099.1:0-2078 GCA_035513815.1 Egibacteraceae bacterium | reverse complement strand
ACGTGAGACTGGCGGTGCGAAACTCACGCTTTACGGTAGGCGGCGCACGTCAACACCCACCCTCGCCCAGGCAAAGAAGTGGCAAACAACCAGCCCCCACCGGGTGGTCCGCTGTCCGAAGCGGACCGCTCCGTCCTGCTCATCGAGGACGACGACGGGATCGCCGCTCCGCTCGCCGCCGCGTTGCGCGGCGACGGCTATGCCGTGGTGCGCGTCGCGACCGGCGCCGAGGCGCTGGAGCAGGCGGGAGGCGGGGTCTCCGCTGTGGTGCTCGATCTCGGCCTGCCCGACCTCGACGGGGTGGAGGTGTGCCGCCGCCTGCGTGCGGCTCATCCCGACGTGCCCGTGCTGATGCTCACCGCCCGCACCTCAGAGGTCGACATCGTCGTCGGGCTGGACGCGGGCGCCGATGACTATCTCACGAAGCCGTTTCGCCTCGCCGAGCTGCTCGCGCGGCTGCGCGCGCTGCTGCGTCGCAGCGATCGCGCGACCGATCCGCGGGGGTCCCACCGCGAGCTGGCCGCGCAGGACGTGCGCGTCGACCCCGCGTCGCGCCGGGCCTGGGTCGGCGAGCGGGAGCTGGAGCTGGCCCCCAAGGAGTTCGACCTGCTCGCCCTACGGGTCGAGCACCGCGGCGCGGTGGTGTCCCGAGATCGGGCGATGACTGAGGTCTGGGACGCCAACTGGTACGGCTCCACGAAGACCCTCGACATGCATGTGTCGTGGCTGCGCCGCAAGCTCGGCGACAGCGCCGTCGATCCCCGCTACATCACCACGGTGCGCGGCGTCGGGTTCCGCTTCGAGTCACCCCACGGACGGCCGTGATGCGCCGGCGCCTGCTGCTGTCCACGCTCGCCGTCCTCGCGGTGGCGCTGCTGCTGCTCGGACTGCCGCTGGCGGTCGCCGTGGAGGCGCTGCTCACCCGGCGCGCGCTCGATGAGCTCCAGCGGCTGGCCGAGCAGGTGCAGGTGCTCATCGAGCAGGAGGCGTCGCTGGCGTTCGGCGCGTCTCAGCTGATGTTCGCCATCTCCGAGGAGACGGGCGCCCGCCTGATCCTGTTCGACCGCAGCGGGCCAGTGCGCACGTTCATCAACACCGGCGGGCCGCCCGCGGACGCCCAGCTCGCCGACGTCGACGCCGACGTCCGCGCCGCCCTGTCAGGGCAGGTGGGCGCGGTCGCCGAGAACGGAGTGCTGGCGGTGACCGTCCCGGTGCGCGGCGGCCCCGGCGAGCGACTGCTGCGCGCGGCTCGGGCGGACGACGATCTGCGGACCGAGGTGCGACGGGCCTGGACCGCCATGGCCGTCGTCGCGCTGGCCGCGCTCGCGACCGGTGCGGCGGTGGCGAGCTGGCAGGCCAAGCGCCTCGCGAGGCCTCTGGTGGAGCTCGCAGCGTCCGCCGAGCGGCTTGGGAAAGGCGACTTCTCCGCTCGCGCCCCGCGCAGCGGCATCGAAGATCTCGATGCCGTCGCCGTCGCGCTCGACGTCACCGCGGCCCGTCTGGCCGAGGCTCTCGCCCGAGGGCGCTCCTTTCGCGCCGACGCATCCCATCAGCTGCGCACACCGCTCACGGCGCTGCGCCTGGACCTTGAGGCGCTCGATTACAGCGGGCCTGATCCCCAGGTCCTGGCCGCAGCGCTGAGCGAGGTCGACCGGCTCGAGGCGACGATCGGCGAACTGGAGCAGCTCGCAGAGCCGCAAGTGACCGACGAGCGCGTCGACCTGGGCGCGCTGATCGCCCAGCGGCTGGACGCCTGGCAGTCGCTGGCGCGCGCGCAGGGTCGCACGGTCGAGCTCCGCGCAGCGCCTGTCGCCCCTGTCCAGGCCCGTCCCGCTGCGCTGGGTCAGAGTCTGCAGGTTCTGCTGGACAACGCCCTCGAGCACGGCAGCGGCGCGATCACCGTCTCCATCGAGCCGACGTCCGGCGGTGTGCGGGTGTGCGTGGCCGACGAGGGCGACGGCATGCCCGAGCACGTCCCCCAGGGACGCGGGCTCTGGCTGGCGGAGTCGCTGGTCGCCGCCGAAGGCGGTCGACTGAGCATCGAGCGCCCGCCATCTGGCACTAAGGTCTGCCTGCTG
>DATKBU010000098.1:0-6056 GCA_035513815.1 Egibacteraceae bacterium | reverse complement strand
ACGACGGCAGGTGCCGTGCCAGGGAGCGGAAGAACCATGGACGGATGCTACCGAGGTCCCTGACCGGGGTCGACGCCCCCACCGCCGGGGCACCGCGTGGCGGCGACCCCGGCTAAGGTTCGGCCGTGAAGTTTCCCAGGCGGAGGATCCGGGCCGACCCGCAGCCGGCGCGGCGCCGTTCCGCCGGCTATCTGACGCTGCCGCGGCGAACCGTGCTCGGCGCGACGATCTCGAACTCCCTCGCCGTGCTGCCGGTGTTCTTGCTCGGCGGAACCGCAGTGCTGGTTCGGCGCGACCTGGGGTTCAGCGAGAGCCAGCTGGGCGCCGCGGTGTCCTTGTTCTTCCTCGTCTCGGCAGCCGGCTCTGTGCCGGGCGGGCGGATCGGTGAGCGGATCGGCGCGTACCGGGCGATGGCCATCAGCGCAGCGGGCAGCGGCGCAGCGCTCCTGGGCATCGCCGCTGCGGCGGCCTCCTACCTCCAGCTCCTGGCGTGGCTGTGCCTGGCCGCTGCCGCCAATGCGCTCGCGCAGCCGGCGACGAACCTGGCACTGGCCAGGGGCGTCTCGCCCAGCCGTCAAGGGCTTGCCTTCGGGATCAAGCAGTCCGCCATCCCGCTCGCAACCTTGGTCAGCGGGCTTGCCGTGCCGATCATCGGCCTGACGGTCGGGTGGCGCTGGGCCTTCGCTGGCGGTGCCCTGGGGGCGGTTCTCTTCGCGGTCGCCGCCCCGAAGCCTGAGCGCGTCCGCGGTGCCCGACGGCGGGCTCGCCCGGCGCTGGAGACCGGGATGAGGTCCCTGCTCGTGCTCGCCGCAGCGGCAGGCCTCGGGGCTGCGGCCGCCAACTCGATGGGGGCGTTCTACGTCGAGTCCGCAGTCGCACACGGCATCTCGCCGGGGGCCGCCGGCTTATGGTTCGCAGCGGGCAGCATCGCCGGCGTGACGGGGCGCGTGCTGACGGGCTGGTTCGCAGATCGCCGCGCCGGCGGCCACTTTGCCGTCGTAGCGCTGCTGCTGATGGCGGGCGCCGGCGGCTTCGCCCTCCTGGCGAGCCCAGGGCGCCCTGTAGTCCTCGCCATCGCGACCGTGCTCGCCTTCGCCGCGGGATGGGGGTGGACCGGGCTGTTCAACTTCGCGGTAGTCCGCTGGAATCGCGCTGCCCCCGCGACTGCCACAGGGATCACGCAGGCCGGGATCTTCATCGGCGGGGTCATCGGGCCGCTCGCCTTCGGCGCGCTGGCCGAGCACGTGTCGTACGCCGTCGCATGGTGGTCTGGGGCGGTGTGGCTGCTCGCGGCCGCCGGGCTCGTGCGCCTCGGCCGCCTGCTCCTGGTGGCGGATCTGCGTGCCAAGGGACTCGTGCCATGACCGTGCCACGGCGCGCGCGGACTCCTCCCCGCCCGAGGCGCCGGTGGCCGGGCAGTTGCAGTCGCGACGTTCATCGACTACCGGAAGGCCTGATCGCTGGTCTAGCCGCGTGACCGGTCGACGAACGCGGTTTCAATGTCCGCCTTTGCGATGGTGCCAGTCGCGTAGGTCGATGTGCCGACGTCGAGCAGCTCACGCGCGGCGCTCACAAGCGTCCCGTGCACCGCGCGGGAGAGGATCCCTCCTGTCGACACGCGGCGGACACCAACGGACGCCAGCTCCGGGACCGACGGGCCGTGCGGCAGCGCCAGGACGTTCACCGGCCCGCCGACCTCGGTAACAATCCGGGCGATGTCCTGCAGAGACGCCAAGCCCGGCGCGTAGACCACGTCCGCGCCGGCGCCCCGGTAGGCGATCAGTCGCCTGATGATGCCGTCGAGGTCGCGGCTGCCGTAGAAGTAGGCCTCCGCGCGGGCGGTGAGCAGCATGCCCTGTTCATGTGCGGCTTCGGCCGCGGCAGCGACCCGCTCGGTAGCGACCCCGATGTCGTCGATCGTCTTGGCGGCGGGGTCGTAGTCCTCGATCGAGCAGCCGCTGGCGCCGGTCTGGCCGATCAGGCGCACCGTCTCGGCGACGCCGGCCGGGTCGTCTGCGAAGCAGCGCTCGGAATCCACACTGAGCGGCACTTCAACGGCTGCGGCGAGGCCGGCGGCGTGGACGAGGAGCTCGTCGCGGCTGACCTGCTGGTCGCGCAGCCCTAACGTCGCCGCGTGGCCCGAGCTCGTCGTGGCCAGCGCCGGAAAGCCCAGAGAGGCCAGCATCCTCGCCGAGCCGATGTCCCACGGGTTCGGCATGATGAACGTCCCGGTGCGGTGCAGCTCGCGGAACGCCGCCCGCGCATCGTTCGCCATGGCCGGTCGCCTCCAATCGTCGGCTGAGCTTACCGAGCCAGTTAGGCCGACCGCAGATCTCCAGCGCTACGGAATCACCCCGGGAGGCACCGCCTTCACCGCCTCCGGCGAGCCGCGGACTGCACGGACGGGCTACTCAGCGCTCCTTGCCCAACCGCTTGAGCACACTGCGAGCGGCCCGGTAGCCGCACATCCCGTGGACGCCGCCGCCCGGCGGGGTGGATGACGAGCACAGATACACGCCGTCGATCGGCGTGCGGTAGGGGTTCGTGCGCGCCGCCGGGCGGAACAGCATCTGCCGAGGAGTCTGCGCGCCCCCGACGATGTCGCCCCCGATGTAGTTGGCGTTGTGCGCTTCCAACGCAGCAGGGCCCATGGCGCTACGGGCGAGGATGCGGTCGCGGAACCCGGGCGCGAAGCGCTCAATCTGAGCTTCGATCGCCTCCGTCATGTCCACGTCCGAGCCGTTGGGGACATGGCAGTACGCCCACAGCGCCTGGCGGCCCTGCGGCGCCCGCGAGTGGTCGAACCGGCTCTGCTGGGCGACCAGGACGAAGGGCCGCTCGGGATGGCGGCCCTGCGCGACGGCGCGCTCCGCTGCCGCGATCTCCCCCAGCGTGCCGCCGAGGTGCAATGTGCCCGCCGCGGCGCAATCGGGCGCGGCCCATGGGACCGGGCCGTCCAGCGCCCAATCGAGCTTGAAGACGCCCGGCCCGTGGCGGAAGCGCTCGAGCTGCCAGCGGTAGCCGCTGGGCAGGCGGTCGCCAGCGATCCCGATGAGTTGCCGAGGCGTGAGGTCCAGCAGCACTGCGCGTGCGGGCGGAAGCTCATCGAGCGAGCCGACGCGCCACCCTGTGGTGATCTCCCCGCCGAGGTCCCTCAGATATGCGGCCAGCGCGTCAGCGATCGCCTGCGACCCTCCGCGCGCCGCCGGCCAGCCGACGGCATGGCCGAGCAGCGCCGTGAACAGCGCAAACGCTGCGGTGGTCGGGCGTTCCAACGGCAGGATTGCGTGACCTCCGATTCCCGCGAGCAGCGCCTTGGCCGGCACGCCAGCGAACGAGCCGGACGCGAGTCCCTTGACGGAGCGGACCGCCCCGAGGCCGAACCGCGCGAGCGGCACGGGGCGGCTGGGCGGGCGGAGGGGTCCTAGCAGGCCGGAGATGATGGCGTCCGCGCCTTTCACCAGTGGTGCCATCAGCGAGCGGTAGGCCGCGGCGTCCGGCCCGAGATCCCTGGCGGTGTCATCGACTGAGCGCGCGAGCACGGCCGCGGTGCCGTCATCGAGGGGATGCGCGACGGGGACCTTCGGATGCACCCATTCAAGCCCGTACTGATCCAGCGGCAGCGCTCGGAACAGCGGCGAGGCCACGCCGAGGGGATGGATGGCCGAGCACACGTCGTGCACGATGCCGGGCAGCGTCAGCTCAGCCGAGCGCGTCCCCCCGCCGACTGTGTCGGAAGCCTCGATGACCTGCACCCGACGGCCTGCGCGGGCCAGGGTGACGGCGGCCGCCAGACCATTCGGGCCAGCCCCCACCACCACCGCGTCCAGACGGTCCACCAGCTGCCCTTCTCGCCAACCGAGCAGCAGCATAGGCGCCCGACGTGGGGAGGCTTCAATAGCCCTGCCGTGCCGCGGGGCTTCAACAGCCCTGCGGCGCCGGCGTCGCCGCGGCCGCGGGCGCCACTACCATCCGATCACATGTCAGCAGACGCCGCTTCCAAGTCGCTGTCCGAGCAGCCCGGCGTACCGCGCGCCTTCCCCGCGCTGGAGCTGCTTGCGGTGGTGCTCGTCGCGGCGGTCATCGCCCGGCCGCACAGCACCTGGCTATTCGACTCGCCGGCACTGCAGATGTGGTCGACGCTGTTCGTCTCGATCACGGTGCAGGCGCTGCCCTTCCTGGTTCTCGGCGTGGTCGTCAGCGGCGCGGTGAGCAGCGTGGTCCCGGCGGGGTGGCTGGCCGCGCACCTGCCGCGCCGCCCAGCCCTCGCGGTCGGCGCAGCCGGCCTGGCCGGCGTCGCCCTCCCAGGCTGCGAGTGCGGCTCGGTTCCGATCGCCGGTCGGCTCACGACGCGCGGGCTCAGCCATGCCGCCGCGTTCACGTTCATGCTCGCCGCCCCTGCGATCAATCCCGTCGTGCTGGTGTCTACCGCCGTGGCGTTTCCGGGCAGGCCGATGATGGTCCTCGCTCGGTTCGGGGCCTCGCTGTCCACCGCGATCGCGGTCGGCCTGCTGTGGGAGCGCTTCGGCCGGGCCTCGTGGGTCGACTCGTCTCGGCTGCGGGTGTCCGAGGGCGCGACGCGCTGGGAGTCGTTCGCCGACACGGCCCGCCACGACTTCCTCCACGCCGGCGGCTGGCTGGTCGTGGGCGCGATGGTGGCGGCCACCCTCCAGGTGATCGTGCCCCAATCAGTGATCGACACGGTGACCGGGACCGAATGGCTCGCGATTCTGGCGCTGGCCCTGCTGGCCGTGGCCATCGCGATCTGCTCCGAGGCCGACGCGTTCGTCGCAGCCGGTCTGACACAGTTCTCCATGACGTCTCGCCTGGTCTTTCTCGTGGTCGGCCCGGCGGTGGACATCAAGCTCATCGCGCTCCAGGCAGGAGTGTTCGGCCGCCGCTTCGCTGTGCGGTTCGCGCCGACTGCCTTTGCCGTGGCGGTGGGCGCCGGGGTGCTATTCGGCAGGCTGCTGGAATGATGGATCGCCGGGCACAGGCAGGTGTGCTGCTGGCGGTCGCCGCCGTGGCGCTGCGACTCGGACTCACCGATGCCGCGCTGGCGTACGTGAAATCAGGGCTGCGACCCCTGCTGACGCTCGCCGGCATCGCGCTGGGCGTGATCGGCGCGTCGACGCTCCTCCCGCAGCTGCGCGACGAGGGTCGCGCCACGCGCGCCGACCCCCGGACTTCGGACGGGACCATGCCGCACCCCGGGGCTGGGGGGGACGGCGCGCACGAGCCGGCCATCGGCTGGATGCTGGTGCTGCCGCTGCTGGCGCTGCTGCTCATCGCGCCGCCGCCGCTCGGAGCGTTCGCCGCCGCCCGGCAGTCCTCCCGCCTCGCCCAGCCCTCCCAATTGAGCTATCCGCCGCTGCCGCCGGCGGAGGACGGAACCGTGCGGCTCACGCTCGCCGAGTACCGGCTTCGGGCCCTGTACGACGACAGCGAGTCGCTCAGCGGCGCGCGCATCCGGCTGACCGGGTTCGTGACGCCGTCCGAGGACGGCGAGGGGTATCTGCTGACTCGGTTTGTGCTGAGCTGCTGTGCCGCCGACGGCATCGCGGTGCAGGTCCGGATCCAGGGCGATTCGGTCGCTCGGCCCGCTGACGCGTGGCTGGAGGTGGAAGGCCGGTGGATGCCAACGCCGGTGACCGCCGAGCGCGCCCGCGGCGTGCCGGTGCTCTCGGCACAGCAGGTGGTCGTGATCCCCGCGCCCGCCCAGCCCTACGAATACTGACGGGCATCCGGCGACCTGACATTGACAACGGTTGTCAATAGCGGCTAGCTTGAAACGATGGGATTTCGCGCTCTTGCCGTTGCCCTCGCTCTCGGGCTCGCCCTCGCCGCGTGCTCACCCACTGCGGCGGTCGAATCCCAGTCGTCCGCGGCACCGCTCACGGCAGTCGCGACCGTCTTCCCGCTGGCGTGGATAGCCGCCGAGATCGGCCCGGCCGCAAAGATCACTCAGCTCGGCGGCCGCGGCATCGACCCGCATGACCTCGAGCTCACGCCCAGCGAGCACGCACTGGTTGGCGCAGCCGACCTGGCCTTCGACA
>DATKBU010000097.1:0-4841 GCA_035513815.1 Egibacteraceae bacterium | reverse complement strand
CGCATATACGCCAAAGGGGCCACTTCGATCGTTCCGCGCTCGAGGTGGAGCTGGATCTGCTCGGGATCCATCATGTCGTACAGCGCGTCGAACAGCGGCCGCAGATACGGGTCGATCTTCTCGTGCAGCGTGCCGGGCAGGAAGCCGAGCCGCTCCCCCGCCTCCACGGCAGGGCGGGTCAGGATGATGCGATTGACTTCCTTGCGCCGCAGGGCGAGCACCGCCATGGCCATGGCCAGATAGGTCTTGCCGGTGCCAGCCGGCCCGATCCCGAATACCACGGTGTTGCTCCGGATGGCGTCCAGATACTGCTTCTGGCCGACGGTCTTGGGGCGGATGGCGCGCCCCCGATGGGTAAGCGCCTCGTCGGAGAGCACGTCGGCCGGACTCGGGTGCTCGGCGTCGCGCACCATCGCAATCGTGGACGTCACGCTCGCCTCGTCCAGCCCCTGGCCGCGATCGAGCAGCTTGAGGAACTCGGAGAACAAGTGCGTGACCTTCTTGGTCTCCTCCTCTGGCCCCGAGACCGTGATCTCATTGCCCCGGACGAGGATGTCCACGTCGAACGCTCGCTCAACGAGCTTGAGGAGTTCGTCGCGCGTCCCCAGCAGCGACACCATCGAGTGGTGTGCCGGTATGGAGGTCTTCACACTGGCGGTGCTGGTCAAACGCGGCTCGCGCGGTCGGCGGATGTCTGTTTCGAGTCTACTCCGCAGGCACTGGCGGGGCGGGGTGGAGTCACAGGCCGGCGAGAGCTGACCCGCCCCCGCCGAGCTCGGAGAGCGCAGCACGGATCGCTTCGGCGTCGCGGTCAAGCTGCTCAGGATCAGGGTCGGGATCGGCGTTGGCGAAATCGAGATCGCGCGCCCCCGTTATCGGCACGACGTGGATGTGCACATGGGGAACCTCATCCCCGACGAGCATCATGCCGACCCTTGCGGGCGAGTACGCGCGGTTCAAGGCGACGCCGATCGCCTTCGCGACGCGGGTCAGATGCTCCCAGGTCCCGAGGTCCAAATCGATCCAGTGGTCGACCTCCTCGCGCGGCACGACGAGCACATGGCCGGGACGCAGCGGATTGATCGACAGGAACGCGACGCAGCGGTCGTCGGACCACACGAACCGGGCGGGCAGGTCGCCGTCGATGATCTTGGAGAACACGGTGCCCACAGCCGCTCAGCCCTCCTGCCGGTCGCTCGGCGGATCGGTGACGCCGCGCTCGAGCAGCGCTCCCGGTCGCTGATCGGGAGCTCGTCCGCAGTCGCACTTGCCCGCGGCGCCAGAGGCCTTGAGCGCCATGCCGATGGTCGGAAGGGCCGTGGTCCCGGGCGGAGTCTCAAGGCGGATCCGTCCGCATTCGGGGCACACCACCTGGTTCGGCTTCGGATCATGCGCGAAGGTTTCCATCCAACGAAGCTACCCCTCGCCGGCAAGCTCGTGCAGCAGGAACGCCAGCACGTCGGCGCGCTCGTCGATCAGCTTGCCGGTCGGCTTGCCGGCGCCATGGCCGGCGGCGGTCTCGACGCGGATCAGCACCGGCGCGTCGCCGTCTTGCGCCGCCTGCAGGGCGGCGGCGAACTTGAACGAGTGCCCGGGGACGACTCGATCGTCATGATCCCCGGTCGTGATCAGCGTCGCCGGGTAGGCAGTTCCCGGCCGCAGGTTGTGCAGCGGGGAATAGGCCAGCAGCCATTTGAACTGCTCTGGGTCATCCGCGCAGCCGTAGTCGCTGGCCCAGGCCCAGCCGATCGTGAACTGATGGAAGCGCAGCATGTCCAGCACGCCCACTTCGACGAGCGCCGCGCCGAACAGCTCCGGCGCCTGGGTGAGGCATGCGGCCGCGAGCAGCCCGCCATTGGAGCGCCCGGCGACCGCCAGCCTCTCCGGTCTCGTCCAGCCGCTCTCGGCAAGCCAGCGCGCGCAGGCGATCGCGTCGTCGAAGGTGTTCTGCTTGCGCTCGAGCCGTCCCGCGTCGTGCCAGTCTTGGCCGTACTCGCCGCCGCCTCGCAGATTCGGGACGGCGAGGATGCCGCCGCGCTCGAGCCACACGGCCCATTCGGTCTTGAACGCTGGCGTGATGGAGATGTCGAAGCCGCCGTAGCCCCACAGCAGGGTCGGCCGCTCACCATCCGGCTCAACAGTGCGGTCGTGCACGACGAACATCGGGATCTTGGCGCCATCCAAGCTGGCGACCCAGACCTGCTCGGTGACGATCCGCGAGCTATCGAAGTCCATCCGAGGAGCGAACACCCGCGTCGCTGTCTGCGTCGCCAGCTCATAGCGGTGCACGGACGAGGGCTCAGCGAAGGAAGCGAACGTGAAATGCAGGAGCGCGTCCTGGCGGCGGCCGGTGACAGCGCCGACCGTGCCCAGCCCAGGAAGCGGGATCTCTCCAGCCTCGGCGCCGTCAAGTCCGAACACGCGCAGGCGATGGCTGGCATGTTGCAGGTGTGTGCACACGAGGCGATCGCTCACGAGCCTGGCGCTCTCCAGAATGTCGCGGCCCTCGGCGACGACCTCGACCCACGCCGAACGCTGCGGGCTCATCGGATCGACGGCGATGATCCTCCCCCTTGGCGCGCCCGAATCGGTACGGAAGTACAGCCTCGCCCCGTCCGTCCCGCAGTAGTGATAGCCCGCGTCGAAGTCGTCCAGCAGGGGCGCGACATCCCCGCCCGCCTCCAGGTCCTTGACGTGGACCCGATTGAACCGCTCGGTGCCCTGCCAGACCTCGATGACCAGCCAGCGACCGTCATCGGTGACGTGAGGCGAGAACCCCCACTCGGGCTGGTCCGCTCGTGCGTAGATCAGCTCGTCATTCTCCTGGGGGTGACCGACGCGATGAAAGCACAGCCGCTGATCCCGGTTGGCTTGATGGTAGGCGGCGCCCGCTTCCGGCGCGTCATACGCGGAGTAGAAGAAGCCCTGCCCGTCGGGTGTCCAAGCGGCGGAGGAGAACTTGCTCCAGACCAGCTCGTCATCGAGGTCGGCGCCGCGGTCGATGTCGCGCACGCGCCACGTCATCCAGTCCGATCCTGCGGCGCTGGTCGCGTAGGCGAGCAGACGCCCGTCCTCACTGACGGCGGCGCCGCTGAGCGCGACAGTCCCGTCGTCTGACCCCAGGTTGGGGTCCAGCAGCACGCGGCCGGCCTCGCCCGGGGAGTCCAGCACCCACAGCACATCCTGGTTCTGCAGGCCCGTGTTGCGCAGCTGGAACCAGCGCTCGCCGCGCCGCCATGGCGCGCCGGCTCGGGGCTGGTCCCACAGCGCGCGGAGGCGGTCGCGCAGCTCGACGCGCGCAGCGCAGCCCTCCAGCCATGTCGACGTGATCGTGTTCTGAGCCGCGATCCACTCGCGGGTCTCCGGGGAGTCGACGTCCTCCAGCCACCGGTAGGGATCGGCCACCAGCATGCCGTGGTAGTCATCGATCTGATCCGCCGACCGCGTCGCGGGGTAGCGCAGCGCCATGCGCGCACTATGCCAGACGCCCCTGTCCAGCCGGGAGACGCTCACCGCTGCCACTCAGGTCGACGGCGAGATCGTCTGGTCCGAGCTGAGCCGTGAGCCAGTTCAGCGCCTGCCGCGCCGCGCCGATACCTCCATCCAGGAGGAGATCGCGATGCGACCGGAATGGTCAACGCCGGCGGCCGGTCAAAGCAACCAGATTCACACGGCGGCCCGCGAGAGCCTTCGGCCCGTCGAGCTGAGCCTTGCCACCGGGGCGGGCGCCCGGATCGGCGCGGCCGTCGCCGGAGCAGTCATGGTGGGCGGTGGAGCCTGGATACTCATCGCGACCACACCATGGCGACCCCGAGAGATGGTCACCTTGGGATCCGCGATGGCAGGGCCACTGCTCGTGCTGATCGTCTGGGCAGGAGCGATGTTCCTCGCCATGGCGATGGCACGACCGGGGCGCCTGCGCCTCGATCACGATCGGCTGAGCATCGTCTATCCCGCGCTGTTGTCCCGGACGCTGGTCGTGCCGCGGCGGATGATCGTGACCATCACGATCGACCCGGTGGCGAATCGCGAACCGCGCAGACGCCGGGCGGGCCGCTGGAGCGCCACCCGCAGCAAGTCCGCGCTGCTGCGCGACGCCCAGGCGGAGGGATCAGGAGCGCCCTGGTGGCCGGTCGACCTCGTGCCGTATCTGCCGCTGCTCGCGGCCGGCCCGGCCGGGTCGGCGGGCGCGCCGAACGCCGTCGTCGTCCTATCCGGCCCGCTGAGCGTGCCCACCCGGGCATCGACGTGGGCGCTGTCGCGCACCCTCGCCAAGGTGATGGAGCGGCCGCCGCCTCCCGGCAAGACGGCGCGTGGGTTCCTCCTGCGCCTGGCCGATCCGGCCGCCGCGGCCAGCGCGCTCGCCGGGGAGGTCGCCCTCGGTCCGCTGGAAACCCGCCAGGTGACCCCGCTCGCCCCGCAGCGCGCCGGACTGCGGCCTCGCGCCCTTGCCTTGGGCGTGGCGGCCGCCGTCGTGCTGGGGGCGGTGGCGGGCCACGGGTACTGGCAGTCGCTGGGCCAGTCTCGCCTCGCGGATCAGAGCTGCCGCGCGCTCGAGGCGCTGCTCCGCGAGCGGCCGGGCCCCGCCTCCGCACCATCCCCCACAACCGGTGGCGCCCTTGCATCGAGCCTTCCCGCAGGGACCTTCCCCGTGCTCGGATTCGAGCAGTCGGCCACAGGCGAGGGCCGACTCGACGTCAGCGGCGCCGCCTCCCTGCAGCCGGAGTCCGCCGCAGTCAGTGAGTCGCTGGAGGTCCACGGCTTCCTTCGCGGCCACGGACGAGAATGGCAGCGACCGGACGGCGGGCGGGTTCAGGCGCTGGTGTACGAGTTCGGATCGG
>DATKBU010000096.1:0-2676 GCA_035513815.1 Egibacteraceae bacterium | reverse complement strand
AAGCCGGGCACCGTGCTGCGCCCCGGCGAGCGCGTGGCGATCGGCGTCTCGACCGGTGTGCCGCCCGAGCCCGAGCCCACGGAGAGCGAGACCGAGGGCTCCGACGAGGACTCCGACGACACCGAGAAGAAAGAGAAAAAGAAGGATAAGGAGAAGGAAAGCGAGAACCAGTAGGCTGACGCCGAGCCCTAGCCCGACAAGGCGGAGGAAGGCGATGCGGTCGCTGACGGCGGGACTGCGGTCGGCGGATAGCCGCGCGAGGCGCTTTACATGCTGGCGATGAGCTTGTCGACCCGGTCGTCCTCGTAGCGGAACGGGTCCTTGCACAGCACAGTGCGCTGCGCCTGGTCGTTCAGCTTCAGATGCACCCAGTCGACTGTGAAGTCGCGGCGCTTGCGCTTTGCCTCTCTGATGAACTGGCCGCGCAGGCGCGCGCGGGTGGTCTGCGGCGGCAGGTCCTTGGCTGCCTCGATGTCGGCGTCGTCGGCGATCCGGTCGACTTTGCCGCGGCGTTCCAGGAGGTAGTACAGCCCTCGCGTCCGGTTCACATCGTGGTACTGCAGATCAAGCATGCTGATGCGCGGATGGCTCAGCGGCAGGTCATGGCGGCGGCGGAAGTCCTCGATCAGGTGATACTTGGCGACCCAGTCGCATTCCCGCGACAGCTTGAGGGGGTCATCCGCGAGCGTGTCCAGGATGCGGCCCCACTCGGAGATCACCTTGTCGCTCTGCGGGTCTGAGCCGGTTCTCTCGACGAACTGGGCGACGCGCTCGAAGTACTCGCGCTGGATCTCCAGTGCGCTCATCTCGCGCCCGCCGGCCAGCTTCACGCGGCGCTTGCACGACATGTCGTGGCTGACTTCTCGGATCGCGCGGATCGGGTTGTCCAGAGTCAGGTCGCGCATGACCGTGCCCGCCTCGATCATCCGCAGGACGAGATCGGCGGTGGCCACCTTCAGCCAGGTGGTGTGCTCGTTCATGTTCGAGTCGCCGACGATGACGTGCAGGCGGCGGTAGCGCTCAGCGTCGGCGTGCGGCTCGTCGCGGCTGTTGATGATGGGGCGGCTGCGCGTGGTCGCCGAGCTGAGCCCTTCCCAGATGTGCTCGGCGCGCTGAGAGATGGAGTAGACCGCTCCGCGCGGGGTCTGCAGCACCTTGCCGGCGCCGGCGAAGATCTGGCGCGTTACCAGGAACGGGATCATCGTGTCGGCGAGCTTCTGGAACTCGCCCTTGCGGGCGACAAGGTAGTTCTCGTGGCTGCCGTAGGAGTTCCCAGCGGAGTCGGTGTTGTTCTTGAACAGATAGACCGACCCGGCGATGCCTTCCTCGTGCAGCCGCTGCTCAGCCTGCTCCACGAGGCCCTCGAGGATCCGCTCTCCCGCCTTGTCATGGACCACAACGCTTTCGACCGAGTCGCACTCAGGAGTGGCGTACTCGGGATGCGAGCCGACATCGAGGTACAGGCGCGCCCCGTTCTCGAGGAAGACGTTGGACGACCGGCCCCAGCTCACGACGCGGCGGAATAGGTAGCGAGCGACCTCGTCCGGAGACAGTCGGCGCTGACCGCGGAACGTGCAAGTCACGCCGTACTCAATCTCCAGACCGAAGATTCGGCGTTCCATCGCTAGACCAGTCCTATCCTGCCGGCGGCAACCAGTGTACGCCCGGGTCGCCCGACTGTGGCCGGCCGCGACCGCGACGCACGCCGCCTCGCAGTGACGCCCGGCCGCGCGTTCATCCGGCGACGAGCGCTCTCGCGGTCGCCTCATCGGGGCCAAGCCCGAACGCCACTCGATCACCGGAGCACGTGAAGGCCAGCCAGTCTCGGTTGCTTTGGAGGACTCCGGCACCCACCGACGATGCGTCGGCGGGCTCGGAATACCAGCGCGGGATCGCCTGGCACGCCTCCGTGGCGTCGGCGGCGCTGTCGAACGCCAGCGACACGGCCAGCGCCAGGTCGCCGTCCCGATCCCATGCGGCCAGCTCGCCGCCGCCCCAGCCATCTGCGACCTGAGCGGCATCTGCGCGGCCGAGCGGATCGAAGATCAGCTGCACGTCGAACTCGCCCAGCCCGCCGCGCTCGATTTCGCTCCAGCCGTCCCCCGGCGACGAAGCGGTCTGCACCGCCACGGCCGGCTCTCCTGCCAGGTAGCGGTCGGGGTGCAGGATGTGCTCGGTCGTCGTCGGCGGGTTCGCGAACGCGTCATCCAGGGCGGCCATCCCGCCCTGCTGGAACAACGCGACGGCGAACTGAGCGCCTTCGATATAAGGGAACGACAGCGAGCGCGCGATCGCCTCGGGCGCCGAGTCGAGCACCGCGGTGTCGATCGCGAACGCCTCATCGAGAAGCTCGCCCTGCTGCGCGCCCGTGAGGTGCTCGAGCGCCCACAGCTGCTGGGTGAGCGTGGCGTCGCCTTCGACCAGCGCAATGCGCGCCAGCTGCTCGTCGGCCCGCTCATCCGGAAGGTCGACGAACCCGGCGAGGTCGAAGTGCTGATCCTGCAGTGCATGGGTGATCTCGTGGGCGAGTATCGAGCGCTGCAGCGGCGAGGGGTCTCGCGCTCCTCCGCCGACGTACAGCACTGCGTCCTCCGGCACGTAGACGCCGGCCACCTGCTCGCGGTACAGGTCGTCCAGCAGCTGCGCGAGGTCGAGATCCTCGGGGATCAGGCGCAG
>DATKBU010000095.1:0-3932 GCA_035513815.1 Egibacteraceae bacterium | reverse complement strand
GCCGCCAGCGGCGACAGGGTCGCGGCGAGAAAGAGGGCGGAGCCGCCGATGGCGACGACGAAGACGACGAGCCGAAGCAGCAGCCCGCCCAGCTGCGCGGCCGCTGCGTCGAGACCCGATTGTCGGCGCTGTGCCATGTGAGATCACGGCTCGGCGAGAGACAGTAGGAACGCCGAGGCCCTCTGGATGACAATCATACGGGCGCGCAGCCGTCCCCCACAACGCAGGGTGATGCCGCTCGCGCTGTCCGATCGGCCGTGTCTACCATGCGTCACCAGCGGCGAGCGCAGCTGCGACAGACCTGAGACCGTCGAGGTCTGTGGCCCCGCCCGGCAGCAGTGGCACCTGGATCAGCTCCGGGTCGAGGTCGCCCAGGGCGCGGTCGACGGCGGCACGCTCGCGCCGCGCCGTCTGAGTCCGATCGGCGTGCAGGCGCAGCAGCCCTGCCGCCGCCCGACCCTCCGGGCCGCCGGTCTCCAGCTGAGCGGCCACCGCGACGGCAGCGGCGACGTCGATCCGCTGCGACGGGCCCGCAGCCGGGGTCATCCGGTTCACGACGATCGCAGCGGTGCGCATGCGCTCTTCGGCCAGCCGCTCGACGAAGAAGCGCGCCTCACGCAGCGCCGGGGGATCCGGAGAGGCGATGACGGCGAAGGCGCTTTCGGGGCTCTGCAGCAGCGCGTGAACGGACTGCGCCCGCTCCTTGAACCCCTCGTACATGCCGTCGAAGGCCTGGAAGAACTCGCCGATGTCGTGGAGGACGGCGGCGCCCGTGATCCGCGAGGCAGCGCGCATCACCAGGCCGGTGCCGAACCCGACCGCTCGGGTGGCCAGCCGCCCCGCCGCCACGCCGGGCCCCACGAACATCTTCAGGAACCGCCCCTCCATGAAGTCGGTCATCCGCCTTGGCGCGTCGAGGAAGTCGAGTGCGCTGCGCGTCGGCGGAGTGTCGATGACGATGCAGTCGTAGTGGCCGGCGGTGTGCAGCTCGTGCAGCTTCTCCATCGCCATGTATTCCTGCGTCCCCGACAGGGAGTCGGACAGCTGGCGATAGAACCGGTTCGCCTTGATCTCCTCAGCGCGGCGCTGATCGGGCGCGTGCCGATCGATTACCTCGTCGAACGTGCGACGCATGTCGAGCATCATCGCGTCCAGACCCTCGATCCCTTCCACCGAGCGCGCCTCCCCGGTGAGGCTGTCCATCCCCATCGCCTGGGCGAGACGCTGCGCTGGGTCGATCGTGAGCACAGCGGTTCGCCGGCCCTGCGCCGCAGCGAGGAGGCCGATCCCAGCGGCGACGGTGGTCTTGCCGACTCCGCCCGCGCCCGTGCACACGATCACGCCGCGCTCGGCGATCGCGCTGGTCAGCCCGTCGCGCGCGCTCATGTGCCGGCCGGTTCGAGGATCTCATCGGCGAGTCGCTGGATCTCGGTCAGGCCGAACGTCTCGCTCGACACCGCGGGAAGCTCGCGCACGTCGAGCACCGCAGCAGTGGGAACTTCGGCGCGCAGCCCGCTCTCCAATCGCTCCCGCAGCTGCTGTTGCAGCGCGACGCGCTGCAGGTGCTGGTGGCCCAGCTCGCGCAGCTCGCTGGCTGCGGCGGCCGTCGCCTTGATCCCTGCGCCAACGAGCACGGCGCGCAGCTGCTGCACGGACAATCCGGACGAGAGGGCCTTTCGCGCGCCGGTGTCGAAGCAGGGCTCAAGGACGCGGTTGACGACGACCGGATTGAGCGCAAGCCCCAGCTCCGCGAGTGCCGTCGCGCTCTCGACGGTCTCGGTGACCGACAGCTCCTCATACGCGGCGACCAGCTGGAGGCGCGTGCGCGATCCGTCGAGCAGGAGATCGACGATCGACTGCGCCTGAGAGCGCACAGGCCCCACCCCCACCAGCTCAGTGGTGGCTTCGGGGGCGCGCAGGAAGTTGACGATCCTTCCCGTCGGCGGTGCATCGACGATAACCAGGTCGTAGGCGGGGTGGCCGCGGTCGACCCCTCGGCGCTCGACTTCCTTGACTTTGCCGAGCAGGAGCACGTCGCGCACGCCCGGCGCGGCCGCGGTCGCGAAGTTCACCGCCGAGGAGCCGACGACCAGCCGCGACAGCCGCTGCGCTCCATAGAAGTGGTGCAGATACTCGGCCAGTGAGCTGTCGGCGTCGATCGATAGGCCGAACAGGCCGGGAAGCAGTTCGCGCTCGCCGAACTCCCACGGCGCGGTCCCGAGCAAGTCGGCCAGCGCCTGGCGCCCCTCCACTTCGATCAGGCACGTGCGCCGGCCGCTGCGCGCGCCGGCGACCGCCAGCGCCCCCGCAACGGTCGACTTGCCGACTCCGCCCTTGCCGGTGACGAGCACCAGCCTGGCGGCCAGCAGGTCCGTGCCTTGCATGACGGCGCACCTCGCTTCGCGGAATGAGCAGGCCGGACCCCAGTGTGCCCCGGCGGGAGGGGTGATCCGCTGCCCCTACAATCGTGCGCATGATCGCCCGTCCGTCTCCGGCAAAGGCCCCGACTGCGCACGTGCGCCGCGCCGGCGCGCTGCTGATCGCGGCCGGCGCGGCGATCGGGCTGCTGTCGTCCTCGGCCGTCGCCGCGGACGTCGCCCCGCCGGCAGGCCGCGTGGAGGTGCTCGAGCTGTCGGGGATCCTGGACCGAACGGCCGCCGGCTTCCTGCTCGAAACGATCGAAGCGGCTGAAGACGCGTCGTCGACGGTCGTGGTGATCCAGCTCGACACTCCAGGAGGAGTCGGCGTGTCGATGGACGCGATCACGGATGCGATCGCTGGCAGCTCGGTGCCCGTCGTCGCCTGGGTCGGGCCTCCCGGCGCGCGGGCTGTGGGGGCGGGCGCCTTCGTGGCCCACGCCGCCCATGTCCTGTCCATGGCGCCGGGCGCGATCCTCGGCGCCGCGGCGCCGAGCGATCTGACTCAGGCCGGCGGGCCGGAAGCCGACGAGAGGCTGCTGGTCCGTCTCGCTGAGCTGCGCGGCCGCGACCTTGCCTTCGCATCGGCAGCTGTGCTGCAGTCGGCCGCGATCGTCGTGTCGGCCGCGCCGTTGGACGACGATCACGCGCTTCCGGCTGGCGTCGATCCCGAGCGCGCCGAGATCCTCGACGGGGACGAGCTGGCGCGGCGGGGGTCGATCGACTTCGCCGCCGCGACGCTGCCCGACGTCCTGCGCGAGCTCGACGGCCGGCAGGTGCTGATGGGATCCCCAGACGAGCAGCAGCGCACCCAGACGCTCAGCATCGACCCGACCGCCGTGGAGGTCCGCTTCCACAGCCCCGGACTCGTCCGTCGGATCCTCCACACGGCGGCCAACCCGGTGCTGGCCTACCTGCTGGTGATGGCCGGAGCGCTGGCGATCGTCTTCGAGCTGTTCCAGCCTGGATTCGGCGTCGCCGGAGTGACCGGTGGGGCGCTGCTGGGGCTGGGCCTGTACGGGCTGGCGGCCCTGCCCGTGAGCTGGCTGGCCTTCGCGGTGCTCCTGCTCGGTGTGATCCTGCTGGCCGTGGATCTGGCGCTGGCCGGGTTCGGCGCCTTGACCCTCGCAGGCGCAGCCGCGCTGAGTGTCGGATCGTTCTGGCTGTTCACAGGGCCGGCCCCGGTGCGCGCGCCGATCTGGCTGATCGCGCTCATTGTGCTCGCCAGCCTGGTGTTCTTCGTCGTGATCATGACGACCGTGCTCAGGGCGCAAACCAGCCCAGCGCTCACAGCCGGTCCGGATCTGATCGGTCAGATCGGCTCTGTGCGCTCTGTGCTCAATCCTGAAGGGCATGTCTTCGTCGGCGGGGCGCTGTGGCGCGCGCGCGCCGACGACGGCGCTGGGCGCATCCGCACGGGCACGGCTGTGCGGGTGACGGACTTGGACGACTCAGGAACGCTGCTCGTCGAGCAGACGGAAGCGAAAAACCTAGAAGAATCAGCGAATCGCTGAC
>DATKBU010000094.1:0-3657 GCA_035513815.1 Egibacteraceae bacterium | reverse complement strand
TTTTTTGGACACAGAAACGTCGGCTCTGGTATGTGCTACCCGTGCAGCCGTGCGCCCTGATTGCCTCGAACATTCTCCGCAGCGCAAACCCCCTGGCGACCGACACGACCGTTTATGCGGAGCGTATGATTATGCGGAGTCTGCGGCGCCGGGGATCGGCGCCGCAGGGGTTTCGGGCGAAGTTCACTCAGCATAATTCCGGCCGTTGCCGACGTCGGCGAGCATGGCCATAAGCTTGTCCGGTACGGTGAAGCGGCCGCGCTTCAGCGTCGGCGGTCCCATGGCGGTGAGTGCCTCGAGCTTCTCGGTTGGATCGGCGCGCAGGTACATCTCGGTGGTCTGGATGCTCGCGTGGCCGAGCCAGAGCGAGACCTTCCGGACATCGCCTGTGGCCTGCAGCGTGTGCATGGCGCAGCTGTGCCGCAGAACATGGGGCGTCACGCGCTTCGCGGCGATCGACGGCGCCGCCTTCGCGGCCGTGACCACATGCTTGCCGAGGATGTATTCGAAGCCCGAACGCGACATCGCCTGGCCCACGGCGTTCAGGAACAGCTGCGGATCGCCCCGCGCCGGGCGGACCGCGATCCAGCGGCGCAGCACGCGGGCCGTTGCCTGCCAGAGCGGCAGGATGCGCTCGCGCCGGCCCTTGCCGATGACATGCAGGCTCGGCATCGCGCCGTCGTCGAACTGGTCGAGGCTGAGCCCGACAAGCTCGGAGACCCTGAGCCCGGCGGCGAAGCCGAGGTGCAGCATGGCAAGATCGCGCGCGCCTTGTCGCGTGGTCGGGTCGGGCGCGGCCAGAAGCGCCTGCATCTCCGCCTTGGTCAGGTAGCCAACCAGCGGCTGGTCGCTGCGCTTCATCGGAATGGCGTGGATGCGCCGCGCCTGCTCGAGGCAGGAGGGCACGCGATACTCCAGAAAGCGGAACAGCGAATGGATCGCGGCGAGGCGCGCATTGCGGCTGCGGGCCGAGTTCGATCGCTCCCCTTCCAGATGGTCGAGGAAGGCGGTGATCAGGCCCGCGTCGAGATCCTCGAGCGCGATGCGACTCGGCCGGGACTTCCGACGCTCGGCCGCGAAGGTCAGCAGAAGCCGGTAGCAATGGGCATAGGCCGCGATGGTGTTCTGCGAGGCGCCGCGCTCGCGCGGCAGGTGCTCGCGCAGGAACGCCGAGAGGTGCGGTGCGAGCGGAGTCATTCGGACCCCCCCGCCAGCAAGGCCTCGCCCGCCTCGGCGATGTGATGCATCAGGGTCGGCGTCGCCTGGATATACCACCAAGTATGGCTCGGGTCGGAATGGCCCATGTAGGTGGCGAGCGCCAGCATGTGCCGGGAGATCGCACGGCGGTCCCCATCGCAGGATTCCAGCGAGCGCACCGCGAAGGTGTGGCGCAGGTCGTGCAGGCGCGGGCCCTTCTCACCCGGAAGCCCGCGCAGTCCGGTCTCCCGGCCGAGCCGCAGGAACAGGGCGTAGAGCGTGACATAGGCGGGCCGACGACCGCTGTCGCCGACGAAGAATGACGTTCCCTTCCCGGGCACCTTCCTGCGCCGTCGCAGGTAGCGATCGAGCGCCGCGCGCGCCGACGAGTGCAACGGCACGAGACGGCTCTTGCGGAACTTGGTCTCGCGGATGACGAGTCCGTCGGCGGTGATGTCGCCGACATCGAGCTTGAGCGCCTCGGAGACGCGGAGCCCGGTCGCGGCCAGAAGGCCGATGAGCGTGACCATGGTCTCGGGCCGGATCGAGCCCGGTCGGCCGAGCCGCCGTGCCGCGGCCATCAGCGCGGCGATCTCCTCCGCGGTGTAGATGTGCGGCATGCGCCGCTCGAAGCGCCAGCGTCCGAAGGCGTCCGAGGACGGCACCTCATGCCCCGGGTCCTCGATCGCCAGCGCCATGGCGAAGCGCCGGACGATGGCGAGCCGGTTGCGCGCCTGGGCGGCGGACGTGGTCCGGGCGGCCCAGTCGAGCACGCGGTCGGCGCGGACATACGTGTCGCCCGTCGCTTCCGCGCAGGCGACGAAGCTGCGCAGCAGAGAGGGCTGGGTGGTGAACTTCAGGCCGCAGGCACGCTGCAGCACGATGTATCTGTCGAGGTCCTGGCTCAGCATGCCGCGGCCTCCGGCCAGGGCTGGACAAGGATCGGCGTCGCCCGGACCTCGCCGCCTTGGTGGTCCTCCGCGGGCCATGCCTGCGCGACCGCGCCGAGCATCGCGACGTCGACCTTGGCGTAATGCGCCGTGGTCCCGGGCGATCGGTGCCGCAGGACGGTTCCGATGGCGTCCAGCGTTGCCCCGCCGCGCAGCATCGCTGTGGCAGCCGAATGGCGCAGCAGGTTTGAGCCGCGGGACGGCGCATCCGCGATCCCGGCGCGCTCGAGCGCCCGCCTTACCACGCCGGAGACCACTCCGGAGGAGATCGGCACGACAGGAGGCAGAAGCCGCAGGAACACCGCGTCGCTCCGGTCTTGCGGCCGTGGCCCAGCGAGCCATTCGATCAGCGCATCGCCCGCGTCCTGCGGCAGGGGAAGACGGACCTCCCGCCGTCCCTTGCCGCAAACCCGGAGCGTCGCGCCGGCAAAGTCGATATCCTGCAGGCGCAAGCCGGCCACGTCGCGCCGTCGGAGCCCGAGCCGTGCGAGCAGAAGCAGGATCGCGCGGTCGCGCCGCCCCATCGCCGTGGCCGGATTGCAGGAGGCGATCAGCCGCTCGACGGCGTCGGGCTCAAGATACCGCGGCAGGCTCGCCAGCTTCCACTGCCTGGCGGTCGGCACGGCCCGGTCCAGATCGGGCGCCGCCGCGCCAAGGACGGCAAGATAGCGAAGGTAGCCGCGAAGCGCGCTGGCCACCATCCGCGGATAGTGGCGAGACGGTGCGATCTGCGCATGCTCATGCAGACCGTCGCGGATGATCCGCGCCGTGTAGCGCGACGGGTCGGTTCCGATCAGCGGCAGGATCTGCGCCAGCATGCGGCCGTGGCTCGCGATCGTCACGGGGGAGAGCCCCTTCTGGCGCGACAGCGAGTCCAGCCAGGCCGCAACGTGGCGATCCACCGCGGGCCGCTCCGGCTCCGGCAGAGCGGCGATCACCCAGGCCGCCGCCAGATGGCGCAGGAAGCGATGAACGCGATTGATGTAGTACTGGCCGAGAGGCCGAGGATAGCTGTGGCAGTCGCAATCGTGCCGCGCGAACTGGGCGACCGTCCCGGCACCCACCGTCTCGAGCCCGATGCCCTCCCGCGCGATCCACGTCAGGAAGTGCCGAACGGACCCGCAATGGATCGTCACCGAGACCGGCGCCAGCCCCACTGACTCGAGATGCCGGCCGTAATCATCGAGCAGCTGCTGGTGCGCACCGGCATCCAGCAGCCGCCACCTTCCGACGCGCCCTGAAGTCCTTGTCATCCTGTCCCCCTCGAGAGACGCCACAACGGCGTCCGAGGAAGGACAGCGGATTATGCAGAGCACACCAGAGCCGGAACCCCAGCTGACTCAGCCGCCTATGGTCGCATGGCCAGCGCGACTCCGCATAATCATACGCTCCGCATAAACGGTCGTGTCGGTCGCCAGGGGGTTTGCGCTGCGGAGAATGTTCGAGGCAATCAGGGCGCACGGCTGCACGGGTAGCACATACCAGAGCCGACGTTTCTGTGTCCAAAAAA
>DATKBU010000093.1:0-16305 GCA_035513815.1 Egibacteraceae bacterium | reverse complement strand
CTCATGCGAAAGAACCCAAAGAATCGCGGTCCCACAGAGATCCTTCGTGCAGACCGCACGACGGAGCTCGCGCGCCGCCCGCGCCGAATTTCCCAACAGGCTCATAGTGGCACGGAGCCTGGATTCTTCCCCCGGACCGCGGTGAGCGGCCCGGTCCCGGCGACGGCCCGGCCGCGGCGCACACCGCCAGAGCCTCAGACGTCGGGGGGCGGCTCCGCGACAGCGCCCACGCAGCGGGTGCCGTCGAAGGCCAGCGTGAAGCGCGCGGCCTTCTTGAGCCGGACCTCGGGGATGTCCAGCTCATCGCGACCGGCGAGCACGGCCATGAGCGCGGGCACGACATCGCCGTGGGTGCACGCCACGATGCGCTCGGCGGGATGCTCGCGGCACAGCCGGTTGACCAGCGAGATCGCGCGCCCGCCGAGCCAGGCCGAGGCCACCCAGGCGTCGCCGCCGTCGAGCACCGGGAGCGTGCGCGCCTCCGCAAGGCTCTCCTCGCTGGTGATCTCCAGCCCGAGGCTCCCCGCGAGCGGCTCCAGCGTCTGAAGGCAGCGCGCGAACGGGCTGGAGTAGAGCTTGACGATCGGGTCGCCCTCGGCCAACTGGCGCGCCAGAGCTTTGGACTGCGCGTGCCCGACCTCGGTCAGAGGCCGGTCGCGGTCTGGCTTCCCCCACCAGCGGTCACGGCTCTGGGCCTTCGAATGGCGCACCAGCTCAATCGTCGTCATCGCCACGTCCCCGTAGGAGTGCTCCGCGCGAAGGATAGCGGCCCGCTCGCCGAGCCGGAGACTGGCCACCGGTCAGGTGACGCCAGCCCACCTCGGGTGGTCGGGGAACAGCTGGCGCAACGTCGGATTGGCGGCATCCGCCTCAGACACCAGTGGGCTGTCGACTGGCCACGCCACCGCCAGGTCCGCGTCGTCCCAGGCCACGGATGGCTTGTCGATGCCCGGTCTGAAGTAGTCGCTGACGTCGTACAGGTAGTCCACCGCCTCGTCGCCGAACGCGCAGAAGGAGTTCGCCAGCCCTTGGCTGATGAACACCCGGATGCGCTCTCCCCCCGGCGGATCGCCGAGCAGGAACGATTCGACCCGCCCGAATGTCGGCGACTCCGGGCGGATGTCTGCGATCGCCGCCATCGCCGTCCCGCGCGTGACGTAGACCAGCTTGTCCCACGGCTCGGCGTGGAAGCCGCGCAGCACCCCGGGCTCGCTCCGGGAATGGTTGCCCTGGCGCAGCACGGTCCGCCGCCCAAGAGCCTGCTCGATCTCGGCGATCTGATAGGTCTGGCGGAAGAACCCTCGGTCATCGCCGTGGGTCGGCCAGCGCACGACCAGCAGGCCTGGGATCTGAGTGGTCTCGACTGTCATACGCCGGGCAGGCTAGCGGACGAACGTGCGCGGGCCCCAGCGCGGGGCGTCAGCGGCCGAAGCGGCGGCGGCGGGACTGGAACTCGCGCAGCGCGCGCAGGAAGTCGGTCTTGCGAAACTCCGGCCAGTACGGGTCGCAGAAGTAGAACTCGCTGTGCGCCGACTGCCACAGCAGGAACCCCGAGAGGCGGATCTCGCCCGACGTGCGGATGATCAGGTCGGGATCGGGGGTGCCGGTCGTGTACAGATGCTCCGCGATAGCTTCCGGGCTCAGGTCTGCGATCACATCATCCAGCGTGTCCCCGGCCGCCAGCCGCTCGCCCAGCAGCGCCCGCAGCGCGTCGGTGATCTCCTGCCGGCCCCCATAGCCGACGGCGACCTGCAGATGCATTCCGCCGCCGTCTGCCGTGGCCTCCTCGGCCGCCTTCAGGGCCTTGCGCAGCTCGTCGGGCAGGGCGTCCAGCGCGCCGACGGCGCTGATCTTGGCGCCGCGAGCGCGGTTCTGCGGGTCATTGGCCAGGCGGGTGATCGTCTCGGCGATGATCCCGACGAGGCTGCGGACCTCGTCCGCTTCGCGCTGAAGATTCTCCGTCGACAGCAGCCACAGCGTCACATACGGAATCGACTCCTCGTGGCACCAGTCAAGCAGCTCCTGAATCTTGTCCGCGCCCATGCGGTGGCCGTCAGCCGCCGCCCGCAGCCCACGAGCTCGGGCGTATCGGCGGTTGCCGTCGAGGATCACGCCGATATGGCGGGGCAGCTCGCCGCCGCGCAGCTGTGCGCGCAGGCGCCGCTCGTAGAGGCGGTACAGCAGCTCAGTGACCATTCAGCGCAGTGTATCGATAAGCCGTTGTGTCACGCCCTCGCCCGATTGGTCGGTCTGTGATGGGCCCGCGGCTAAGGCCTTACGACGAGGCAGGCGCCTTGCCCGGCAGCGTCTCGCGCATCAGCAGGGCTGCCAGCGCGCCGAGCGCGAGCACCACCCCAGAGGCCCCGAAGCCCCATCCGTACCCGGCGGTCTGCGCAAGGAAGCCGGACACGAGCGGGCCCAGCACGCTGCCGAGATCGCCGGCCGCGTTGAGAACGCCGACGCCCATGCCGGTCTGCTCCTTCGGGACGACGTCGGCGACGATGGCCGGCGGCCCGGGCGAGGTCAGCGCCGATCCCACGCCGAACAGCGCCATCACCGCGAGGAACGCGGGAACGCTGCCCGCCGTGGCCAGCAGCAGACTGATGCCGGCGAACGCCAGGTAGGCGGGGATCGCCACCGCGCGGCGGCCCAGCAGGTCATTGGCCTTGCCGGCGGGCCACACCAGCAGAAGATGCGTCACGGCTGCCAGGGTCACCGCGACGCCGATCATGAACTCGCTGGCGCCCACAACCTCCTTGCCGAAAACCGGGACCAGGCTGAAGCGCACCCCGGTTGTGACCCAGCGGGATGCGGCCATCATGATCATCGCCGCCAGGAACGCGCGATGGGATGCGAGCTGCACCGCCGCTCGCGCCATGGCCGCGAGGCCCAGGGGTCGGCGACCCTCCTCGGCGGCGACGGGCTCCTCGTCAGCCCCGCGCGCAGCGTCGACGTGCCGTCCAGCCACTTCCTCGTCCCTGGGAAGCCCTCGCAGGGCGATCAGCCCAGCGCCAGCGCAGAAGCCCGCATAGATGACGAAGGGCCATCGCAGTCCGAGCGGCTGCGCGAGCAGGCCCCCGACGGTTGGCCCGAAGGCGATGCCGAACAGGAACGCGCCCTGGAGGATGCCGACCGCCCGGCCGCGCTGGTCACTTGGGACGACGCGGATGACCAGGGTGAGCAGGGCGTTGAAGAACAGTGCGCTGCCGAAGCCGCCGAGCCCGCGCAGCGTGAGCAGCGCCCAATAGTTGGGCGCCCCGGCCGCCAGCAGGCTCGACACGGCGACGATGATCGCGCCCCAGCCGACGGCGCGGCGCCCGCCGATCCTGTCGGTCAGCGCCCCGGTGTACGGGTTGGACAACAGGCGCACGGCCGCGAACACCGCGACGACCCCCGTCACCGCGAACAGGCCGACCCCGAAGTCGCGCGCGAACAGCGGAAGGACGGGCACGACGAGACCGAAGCCCAAAGCCACCACGACGGCGATGAGCAGCGCGATCTGGAATGAGCGGTCCCGCAGGACGCTGGGTGAGGGCTGCGGGCCGGCCGCCGGGGCGGGGCCCGGCGCGGCGCGAGTCATGAAGCGAGTCCCCGTAGGCGGCGAGCGTTGCAGCGGCAGAGTCTAGCTGGCCGCTACTTCAGGAACTTGCTCGTGGTGTTGTCGGCCAGGATCTTGCCCCCCGTCTGGCACGCGGGGCAGTAGGCGACCGTGTAGTCGCGGTACTCCACGGCTCGGATGACGCTGCCGCAGACAGGGCATGACTCGCCGACCCGGCCGTGGACTGCGGCGGGGCGCTCCCTCGACGAGCTCATGTCGTCTCTCGCGCGTTCGAAGACCAGCCCTTCGTCGATCGCCGCGCGGATGGCCTCGGCTACGCGGGCGACCTCGTCGTCGGCAAGCTTCGCGGTCGGGGCGAACGGCGAGAGTCGTGCGCGGTGGCACACCTCGTTGGCCAGGCGCCGGCCCAGGCCGGCCAGCGCCGACTGGTCGCGCAGGAACGTGTGCAGGCGCATCGACCGATCGGCCAGCAGCTCCGCGAGCGCCTCAGCGCTCAGCCCGTCCGCCTCCGGTCCGAGGCCCGCCAGCGGCGCCTGAGCGAGCGGATCGCCCTCGACAACCCACACGCCAGCCTTGCGCTCAGTGCCCGCTTCGGTCAGCAGCAGAGCGCGCCCATCCGAGAAGCGCCAGCGGGCGACGCCGCCCCGCGGGCGCTTGGACCGGCCCGCGTCGTCGCGAAGCCGGCCGCCCTGCATCAGATGCACCACGAAGGTCACCGGCGCGAATCTGAGCAGCAGGTGCTTGCCGCGCCGGCCGACATCGTTCAGCGCGTGCCCCGCCGCGGACTCCGGCGCGGGATGAAACGTCTTCAGCGCTGTGAAGCTCAGCGGCTCGAACCGCTCGAGCCCAGCCCCGCGGAAGGCGGCGGCGAGGCGCTCAGTGTGGGCTTGCACCTCCGGCAGCTCCGGCATCCGGCTGACACTCCCTCAACGTCGGCGATTACACTGCTGCGATCCCCAGTCTCCCTCCAATCGAGGATTCAGCAGTGAGCGACGACGTCTGGCTCTCCCAATCCGCCCATGACCGGCTGAGCGAGGAGCTCGAGCACTTGCGCACCGAAGGCCGTCGCAGCGCCTCCGCGGCGATCGAGGAGGCGCGCGCGCACGGAGATCTGCGCGAGAACGCGGAGTACCACTCGGCCAAGGAAGAGCAGGGCAAGATGGAGGCGCGCATCCGCCAGCTGGAGCAGATGCTGCGCGACGCGAAGGTCGGGGAGGCGCCGACCGGCGATGTCGTGAGCGCGGGCAGCGTCGTCACCACAGTGGACTCCGACGGCGACAAGAGCCAGTTCCTGCTCGGTAGCCGCGAGGACCGCCCACCGGGCCTGTCCGTCGTGAGCGCTCAGTCGCCGCTCGGCCGGGCGCTGATCGGCAAGCGCGTCGGTGAGACCGTGAGCTACACGGCCCCGGCCGGGACGTTCAAGACGCGCATCACGGACGTCCGCGCACTCGAAAGCTAGCAGCGAGCGCGGGTCGCGCGGCTGGGATCGTTCAAGCCGGCGAAAGTCCGCCGCCACATCCAGGACGACCCGGATCTGCCGGTCTCATCCGGCGGCGCCTCAGGCGCGCTGGCGGGCTCGGTAGGCGCGGGTCTTCTCGACGTTGCGGCACCCGGCGCCGCACCAGCGCCGCGACTGGTTCCTCGACTGGTCGTAGAACGTCCACTGGCAGTCATCGGCCGGGCAGATCTTCAGCCGCCGCCACGATCCATCGGCCGCCGATTCGACGATGGCGGCCATCACCGTCGCCAGTGCGCCCCCGACCCCTGCTCCGGATGCCGCGAGCGCAGGGCCGCGGCCGGGCGCGAAGGACGCCCTGAGCGGGAGCTGCGCGGCGACTTCGTTCAGCCGCAGCAGGCTGGCGGGGTCATCCGCGTCGTCATGATGCGCGAGCAGCGCACCGCGCAACGCGGCGCGCAGCTCAAGCGCAAGCTCCAGATCAGCGGGTGCCGCAGCAGCCTTCGCATCGACCAGATCGCGCTCCCGCAGCCATTTGACCAGCGCCTGAGTGTCAGGCAGCTGGTCCGTCCGGTCCTCGGCGTCCAGGGTGTTCGAGAACGCGCGCACCAGCTCGGCGCCATCCAGCGGTGCGGCCACGGTCGATCACCTCCTTGCAGTTACCACTGTACAACCTACGCTGGTGTTGGTATAGTGTCACCAGTAAAAGGTTTTCATTGGTGACAGAGGGAGCGTCGCATGCACCCGATCGTGATCTACGCCCTGGCGAATGACCGTCTTGCTGACGCCCGCATCGATGCCGAACGGCGCCGTCTGGCGCGCAGCGCGACGTCGCAGGCGGCGCCCCAGGGCCGGGGCGCCACGACTGCCCCACGCCGGCTTGCTCGCCTCACGGCTCGGGTGACCCAGGCTGCGCTTCCCGCGCCAGGGGCACGCGCAGCCAGGCGATGATCTCGCGCAGCGCGTGATACGCCGCCAGACGCGACTCGTCTGACCCGTCGGACTCCGCGCGCTCGATCATCGACCACATGCGCTCGACGGTCCGCGGCCCCGCCGAGAGCAGCGCCTCAGACCCCTCGGCCTCCCACTTCACCAGCACGTAGCGCGCGAGCGCCCCAACTGGGATGCCGAGGGCTGAGGACAGCCGATGCAGTGCGGGCATGGGATCCGCCCGCGTGTACTCGGCCACCTCGCGCTTGAAGTTGGCGTCCGGATCGTCGTCGTCCCATGGCCCCGAGAAGGGCTCCAGCAGCACATCGTCGGCGTCCATCGCGACCAAGCGTAGTGCGCCGCAGCGGGCCTGGAACACCCATCGCAACGCCCTCATCCCTGCCTATACTGCACAGGCTGGACGCTGAGGGCGCCAGCGTGAAGGAGCTGTTGCGTGGTCGGCTTTCTCATCATCGGCACGGTCGGGCTGGCCATCGTCATCCTGTCCCTGGTGCTCGGGGAGATCCTCGACGGGGTGTTCGAGGCCATGGACTTCGATGGCGGCGGCGGCCTGCTGTCCACACCGGTGATCGGGTCATTTCTGGCGTCGTTCGGCTTCGGCGCCGCGCTGGTGATGTACTCGACCGGAGCCGGCGCCATTGGCGGCGCCCTCAGCGGGCTGGCCAGCGGCTTCGTCGTGGGCGGGATCGCGTTCGCGATCATGCGCTCGCTGATGAACATGCCAACCGACGAGTCGATGCGGACCACCGACCTCGTGGGCAAGACCGCTGTCGTCATCACGCGCATCCCGGTCGGCGGCATGGGCGAGATCTCAGTCGCCCACCTGGGCCAGCAGCTGAAGCTGAGCGCGCGCGCCGCCGACGCCATCCCCGCCGGCACGACCGTGACTGTGACGTCAGTGACCTCGAGCTCCTCGGTGCTCGTGGCGCCTGAGGACACCTAGCCAACCGGAGAACTCGATGCTCGACTTCCTGTTCATCAGCCCGCTGATCACCGGCATCATCGGCGCGGTCGTCCTGCTCGTCCTAGTCGCGTACCTGATCATCAAGCGCATCAAGGTCGCCGGGCCGAACGAGGCCTACATCATCACCGGGCGCAAGGGCCGACCCGTCAAGAACCCCGAGACCGGCGACATCTCTCATGACATGTCCGGCCAGAAGGTGGTCATGGGCGCCAGCGTCTTCGTGCTGCCCTTCGTCCAGAAGCTGCACGTCATGGATCTGTCATCGCGGCGCATCCCGGTCGGGATCACCGGCGCGATCTCGGCGCAGGGGATCAAGTGCGACCTGGAGGGCGTGGCGATCGTCAAGGTCGGCGGCAACGAGGACGCCATCCGGGCGGCCGCCCAGCGCTTCATGGACCAGCAGCAAGGCATCGAGGTCTTCACTCAGGAGGTCCTCGCCGGGTCGCTGCGCGCCATCGTCGGGCGACTGACTGTCGACGCGATCATCAAGGATCGCGCCGCGTTCGCCTCGGAGGTGGCGGAGGAGGCCGAGACCTCGCTGACCAATCAGGGCCTGACCCTGGACACCTTCCAGCTCCAGGACATCCGCGCTGAGGGCAGCTACCTCAACGACCTGGGGCGCCCGGAGGCGGCGCGCGTCGAGATGGAGGCGGCGATCGCCGAGGCGAAGGCGCGCCAGGCCTCTGAGCAGGAGCGCCTGCTGGCCGAGGAGCAGATCGCGATCGCCGAGCGCACCCTCGAGCTGAAGCGCGCCGAGATCCAGGCCGAGACCGACGCGGCCCGCGCGCAGGCGGCCGCGGAGGGCCCGCTGCGCGAGGCGGCCCGCAATCAGGAGGTTCTCGCCGAGCAGGAGAAGGTCGCGCAACGGGCCGCCGCCGTGAAGGATCGCGAGCTGGACACCGAGGTCCGCAAGCCCGCCGACGCCGACCGCTACCGCATCGAGCAGGAGGCACAGGCCCGCCGCAACGCGCTCATCGCCGAAGCCGAGGCCGAGCGCACCCGTCGCGCGCAGATGGCCGAGGCCGTCGAGCTGGAGGGCAAGGCGGAGGCGGCCGCGATCCTCGCGCGCGGTCAGGCCGAGGCAGAGGCGCGCGAGAAGAACGCCGAGGCCTTCAAGCTCTACGGCGACGCCGCGATCGTCGACCTGCTCACGGGCGTGCTGCCCGAGGTGGTGCGCGCCGCCTCCGAGCCGATCTCGTCGATCGATAAGCTGACGGTGATCTCCACCGACGGGGCCTCGCAGCTGACCCGCAACGTCGCGGTCAACCTGGAGCAAGGGCTGCAGATCGGCTCGGACTTGACGGGCGTGGACCTGCGCGCGCTGTTCGCGCGCCTCGGCGGCGGCAACGGCGAGAGCGGCGAGCGGCGGCAACCCGCCGCAGTCAGCTCGCCGGCGGCGGCGTCCTCGCCAACTGCAGCCCAGGCGCCGGCCGCAGCGCCGGCCCCAGCGCCGGCCGCCGAGCCGGCCGGGGGTGACCCGGAGGGCGCCGAATGACCTGGCAGGGACAGGTCGCCGGGATCTTCATCACCGAGCAGGGGGGCGCGGCGATGCGCAGCCTGGCCGAGGTGATGGCCGTCGCGGGCGTCGGCCTGGAGGGCGACCGCTACGCAACCGGCGGCGGCGCCTTCTCATCGCCGGATGATCCCGGCAAGCACGTGACGCTCATCGAGTCCGAGGCGCTGGAGGCCGCCGCGCGCGACTACGGCGTGGCGCTGGCCGACGGCGACTCGCGGCGCAACATCGTGACAGCCGGTGTGCCGTTGAATCACCTAGTGGACGTCGAGTTCACCGTCGGTGCGACCCGTCTGCGCGGTGTGAAGCTGTGCGAGCCGTGCGGCTACCTGGAGGAGAAGACCGGGCAGAAGGTGATCCGCGCGCTGCGCCACCGCGGCGGGCTGAATGCCGAGATCATCGACGGCGGCCCCATCCGCGTCGGCGACCCAGTCGCGCCCGTCTGACCGCCGTTCCGGCCCCGCCCGCCCGCTAGCCCGGCGGCCCCTGGCCGCTGGCCCGCTCGCCCAGCGCGAGTGGCGTGGCGAGTGCCGTGGGGCTGCATCGGGCACCGCAGGCGCCCCGCGGCCTGCCCCGCAGGCCGGCGCTATGAGGCGAAGGCGCGGTCGGTCGCGCCGACGAGGCGCTCGCCGAACAGCTTCTCGCTGACGCCGGTCTGGTCCAGGTACATGCAGATTCCGCCCATGAAGAACGGCCAGCCGGCGCCGAGCAGCATGCACGTGTCGATGTCGCGGGCGTCGGCGACGACACCCTCGTCGAGCATGTGCTTGATCTCGTCGGCGACCGCCTCCAGCGCGCGCTGGCGGATCTCCTCGTCAGTCAGCGGATGCGCGTCGGGGATGCGCTGCCAGCGCTCGGCGATCTCCGGGTGCGGCTCGCCGCCGCGGCCCCAGTCGTAGATCCCCGGCAGGCCGCTGTCGGCCAGCATCTGGAAGTTCGGATCCGCGGGGAACCGGTCAGGGAACGCCTCATGCAGCGTCTGCACGACATGCGCGCCCACGCGCAGGCCGATCAGCCCCAGCAGCTCGAACGTGCCCATCGGCAGGCCCAGGGACTTGACGGCCTCGTCGACCTGCCGGAAGTCATTGCCGTGGCTGACCGCCTCGGCGCACGACTGCATGAATCGCGTGAGAACCCGGTTGACGACGAACGCGGGCGCGTCCGCGCAGGCCACCGCCGACTTGCGCAGCCGCTTGGCGACCTCGAAGGCCGTCGCCGCAGTCGCGTCGTCGGTGCGCTCGGCGCGAACGAGCTCGACCAGCGGCAGCACCGCCACCGGGTTGAAGAAGTGGAACCCGACCAGCCGCCCGGGATGCGCGAGGTCAGCGGCCATCGCCGCGACCGACAGCGACGAGGTGTTCGTGGCCAGCACCGCCTCAGGCGCGACCACCGGCTCGACCTCCGCGAGGATCTGCTTCTTCACGTCGAGGCGCTCGACGACCGCCTCAATGACCCAGTCGGCCCCCGCCAGAGGCTGGTAGTCGAGCGTGTAGGTGACCGCCCCCTTGAGGAAGTCTGCCTTGGACGCCGGCATCCGCCCCCGCTGGGCCTGCTTGTCGATCTCGCCCTCGATGTGGGCCCGCGCCGTGTCGAGCACCGCCTGGTCGATGTCCTTCATCACCAGCGGGACCTCGAGCCGGGACAGGAACAGGGCACCGAGCTGCGCCCCCATCAGCCCGGCCCCGACGATGCCGACCTTGCGCACGTCGCGCGGCGGCGCGTCGGGCTTGCCCGGTTGGCGCTTCACCCGCTGCTGGGTGAGCCCGAAGCTGTAGACCGCCGCCTGCGCCTGCCGCGACGGCAGCAGCTCTGCGAACAGGTCCTCCTCGCGGCGAAGGCCCTCGGCCAGGTCGCCGCCGCGCGCGGCGAACTCGATCAGCTCGATCGCCGCGTACGGCGCGCGGGTGGCGCCGTGGACTTTGGCGTCAGCGAGGTCGCGCGCCATCTCGAGGGCGTCGTCCAGCCCTTGTGCGCCGTGCTCAGGCCGATCGATGGTCTCCTCACCCGTCACCAGCCGCTCGAGCAGCGCGACGGAGGCGTCGAGGAAGTCCACGCCAGGGATCAGGCGGTCGGCCAGCCCGATCTTCTCGGCCTGGTCCGCGCGCATGAGCCGGTTGTTGCGCAAAGGGTTGCTGACGATCACCTCGAGCGCGCGCTCGGCGCCGATCAGCGGCGGGACGAGCTGCGTCCCGCCCCACGCGGGGAAGATCGACAGGAAGACTTCGGGGAAGCCGAGCGCCGTCACTGCCGAGGACACCGTCCGGTAGCGGCAGTGCAGCGCGATCTCAAGCCCGCCGCCGAGGCACACCCCGTTGATCGCCGCAAGCGTGGGGTATCCCAGAGCGCGCAGCCGCCCGAACGCCTCATGGCCCAGTCGGCTCGCCCCCCGAGCCCACTCCTCCTCGGTGTTCGAGAACTGCTTGAGATCGGCGCCAGCCGCGAACACGTGCGGCTTGCCCGTCAGCAGCAGACCCTTCACATCGTCGCGCGCCTCGATCTCGTCCATGGCCGCGTTCAGCGACGCCAGCGCATCCTGGTCGAAGATCGTGGGCTTGCGATGGTCAGCGCCGTTGTCCATCGTCACCAGCAGCAGCCGGCCGGCCTTCGGCGAGTCGTAGTCTCGGATCTTGAATTGGGTTCGCGGCTCGGCCATCGCGATCACACCCGC
Source organism: Egibacteraceae bacterium (assembly GCA_035513815.1). Classification (GTDB taxonomy): domain Bacteria; phylum Actinomycetota; class Nitriliruptoria; order Euzebyales; family Egibacteraceae; genus DATKBU01. Next base: position 5,194 of record DATKBU010000093.1, on the reverse strand, counting down.
TCCCACAGCACCGAGCAGCCCATGCCCAGTCCGACGCACAGGGTGGTGATCCCGTAGCGCGCGTCGTCGTGGGCGTCGAAGAAATGCGCCAGCTGCTGCGCCAGCCGGGCGCCGGACATCGCCAGCGGGTGCCCGAGCGCGATCGCGCCGCCGTACGGGTTGACCTTCGGGGTGTCCAGGGGCAGGCCGTAGTGGTTGAGGAAGGCGACGCACTGGACGGCGAACGCCTCGTTCATCTCGATGTCGTCGATGTCCTCGATCGTCAAGCTGTTGCGCTCCAGCAGGCGATCGGTCGCCGGGACCGGGCCCCAGCCCATCGTGGCGGGCTCGACGCCGACAAACACGTAGTCGACCAGGCGCATGCGGGCCGGCAGGCCCAGCTCGGTGGCGGTCTCGCTGCTGGCCAGGAGCACACAGCCGGCGCCGTCGTTCAACCCCGCGGCGTTGCCGGCGGTGACCCGACCGCCCGGGCGGAACGCCGGCTGAAGCTTTGCGAGGTCTTCCATCGTCGTGCCCGGCCGCGGATGCTCGTCGCGGCGCACGACCCGCCAGCCATCCTCGCTGTAGACCGTCATCGGCACGACATGGCCGTCGAACACCCCGTCGGCCCACGCCTTGGCGACGCGCTCCTGGGACTGCAGCGCATACTCGTCGGCCTGCTCGCGGCTGATGTCCGGCGCCTCGTCGTGCAGGTTCTCCGCCGTCGCCCCCATGACCAGCGCGGACGTGTCGATCAGCTGCTCGGACAGGAACCGCGGATTCGGATCGACTTCGGCCGCCATCGGGTGATGCCCCATGTGCTCAACCCCGCCGGCGATCACAAGGTTCTGCGCCCCGACCCGGATGGCGTTGGCGCCGTTGGTGATCGCGGTGAGCGCGCCGGCGCACATGCGGTCAAGCGCGTACCCGGGCACCGACGTCGGCAGCCCAGCGAGCACCGCCGTGGAGCGGCCCAGAGTCAGACCCTGGTCGCCCACCTGCGCCGTGGCCGCCCAGACGTTGTCGTCGATGCGGGCCGGATCGACGCCCGTGCGCTCCAGCAACGCACGGATGGTGCGCACCGCCATGTCGTCACCGCGCGTGTGCGCGTAATAGCCATCCGGCTTCGCTCGGCCGATCGGCAGTCGCACGCCATCCACGTACACCGCGTCGCGCAGCTGCTCCATGTCGATCCCCTCATCGTGCCTGCGGCGGCCGGCGGCGGCATCTTGCGCATCGGGCGACACATATGTCGCTGGATCTTCAAGATGTACCCAGGTCCAGCTGTTGTTACTGATGGGTAACATACTTGCCCGCGCCGCGCAAAGCCATGCCGGGGCGCGGGGCGCTGCGCCTGCATCGCGGCGCTGGTCAAGCCATGCCCATGCTCCCGGCCGGCTACGCCTGGATGGAGGCGATCAAGCCTCGTCCGTCATCACGCCTCGTCCGTCCATCACGCCTCGTCCGTCGATCAAGCCTCGTCCGTCCCCCAGCGCGGCCGCACGTGCGCGTCGACAACCGCGGGGACGTCGCCCAGCACCTCGGCGGCCGCAGCGAGCATCCCGTCGGTCACCAGGGTCGCGGCTTCCTCGGCGGCGCACTCGGGCACCTCGGCGACCAGCTCGTCGTGCACGACCAGCACGAGCCCGTCCGAGCACAGCCCGCCGTCGGCGCCGAAGCGATCAGTCAGACGGCGGTCGACCTCGGCCAGCGCGAGCTTGGTCATGTCCGCCCCAGCCCCTTGGATCGGCGCGTTGCGGGCCAACGTCGCCATCCCGCTGAACCCGCCGTCGCCGCCCAGCGCGCGGACTCTTCCCAGCGCGGTCCGCGCCTTCCCCGAGCGCCGGGCGCTGGCCTCGGCCTCAGCCAGCCACGACTCGACCCGCGGGAAGGCGGCGAAGTAGCGGCGCATCGTCTCCTGCGCCTGGGCCAGGGTCATCCCGGTCGCCCGCGCGAATCCGGGCGCGCCCATCCCGTACATCAGGCCGAAGTTCAGCTGCTTGGCTGCGCTGCGCTGCGCGCCGGTGACGTCGTCCTCAGCAATGTTGAACACCATGGCGGCGGTGCTGGCGTGCAGGTCGCCGCGTCGGCGGAACACCTCCGCCAGCGCCTCATCGCCCGACACAGCGGCGAGGATCCGCAGCTCCTGCTGGGAGTAATCCGCGACGACCAGCGCCCGCCCGTCGAAACCCCCGAAGCATGCGCGGTACCGAGGGTGCTTGGGCACCTGGGTGAGGTTGGGGTCGCTGCACGCGATCCGTCCGGTGCCCACGATCTGGCGCCAATCGGCGTGCACGCGCCCGGTCCGGGGATGCGACACGCGGTCGGCCCAGTCCCCGCCCCAGTTGCTGGTGACTTTGCTGACCTGGCGGTATTCCAGCAGCGCGTCCACCGCCGGGTGCCCGGCGTGGTCGCGGAGCACGTACTCGCGGGTGGTCTCAACCTCGATGCCTACCCGGGCCAGCGCGTCGCGGACCTGCTCAGGGGAGTCCAGGTTCACCGGCTCGGGGCCGAACAGGTCGCGCGGGCTGTCGGCGGTGACCAGCGCTTCCTGCACGCGCTGCCCCAGCGCCGGAAGCTCGTCCTCCAGGCCCCCGATCAGCTTGCGCCAGCGCGGCGCGTCGAACGGCGCGCCGCGGAACTGCAGATCGGCGAGGACCGGCAGCGCGGCAAACTCCAGCTGGGCGACGCGGGTGAGCCCGTGACCGATCAGCTCGCGCCACTGCTGATCGAAGACCGCCCACGTCGCCGCGGCGTCGTCGGCCGCGTAGCGCAGCTGCTCGTCGGTGAAGGCGTGGCCGTCGGCGAAGGTATCGCGGACGGACTTGTCCAGACGCATGCCGAGGCGGAACGACGCGATGCCGGCCAGACCGACGCCGGCCGCGGTCTTCTCGCCGCCGTCGAGCAGCTGCTGCGCGAGCATGGTGTCGGCCGTTCGACGCACGCGCACACCCGCCGTGGTCAGGAAGCGCAGATCGAACGCACCATGATGAAAAACCTTCAACACGCCGAGGTCAGCCATGAGCGGCTCGAGCACACGGGGATCCACCCGCTCCGCGTCGAGCACCAGGACCGGCAGTCCGGGTCCGGCCGACAGCTGGATCAGTCGCAGCCGATCGGCCAGCGGATCCCACCCGCTGGTCTCGGTGTCCACGGCGATGATCGATGCGCCCGCCGCCTCGCCGATCCAGTCGCGGGCTTCCTCGGCGGTCGTGGCGAAGCGGTACGGCTGATCGTCGGTCATCGTGGCGCTAGTGTGCCGCACGGCAACCCGGCATCCGCCGATGGCGTCCAAGGATGTGGACCGCAAACTGCCCTGTCGGCCGAACGCAAGGAAAGCGACGTGAACCGATTCGCAGCACTGCTCACCTTCGGGATGCTCACGATGAGCGGCTGCGCCGCCGGACCAGGCGACGAACCCGCAGCCGAGCCGCCGCCGGAGACGGCTGATCAGACACAGACTGAGGCGGAGGCGCCTGAGCCCTCTGAGACGCCGGCGATCGATGAGCCGAGTCCCAGGTCGACCGACACCGGCGAGCTGAACGTCCAGACCTTGGTCGGCGTGCTCGGCGGCAGCGCGGAGCTCGAAGGCGGCTGCGCGTGGCTTGAGACACCGCAAGGGCGCTTCGAAGTGATCTATCCGCAGGGATATCGAGTGGAGTTCGACCCCCTGCGTCTGCTTGGTCCGGAGGGTGCGACCGTAGCGGAAGAGGGCGACGAGATCGCCGTGACCGGCGCCCCGGCCGGAGACCTGATGTCAATCTGCCAGGTCGGCGCCATCTTCGAGGCGACTGAGGTCGAAGCGGGCGACAGCTGAGCGCCGCCGCCCAGCGGCGCGGCCCCGGCGCTGAGCCCTATGCCGCGGCGGGCTACTCCGCGTGGCCGGCGCGGCCGTCCCGGCGGCGCTGCTCCCGGCGCTCCGCCCGCTCGCGGACGGCGTCCTGGGCAACCTGCTCGGGAGTCGGGGCCGTCCCGCCGAGGTGCGCGGGCAGCCACCATCGGTCCGCGTCGCCGGCCGGGCGCTGGGGGTAGTCGCGGGCGGCGGCGTCGACCAGCTCGCCGATGCGGTCCATCAGCCGAGCGGTGACCTCCGCTGCGTCTTCGCCCGGCGCATACGCGACCGGCTCGCCGTAGCGCACACTGATCGCCACTCCCCGCTGCAGGTTGCGCGGCCGGCCCTTGGTGAGCAGCCGCTGGCTGCCCCAGACCGCCGCCGGCACGAGCGGCGCGCCGGCCTGCATCGCCAGGCGCGCCGCGCCGGAGCGGGCGGCAGCGGGAACGAACGAGCGGCTGATCGTCCCCTCGGGAAACAACCCGATGACCTCGCCGCGCCGGAGGGCATCGAGCGACGCTGCCATGGCCTCCTGCGCGCGCCCGGAGCGGTCGACGGGGATGTGGCGCATCCCGCGCATCAGCGGACCGGCGATCGGATGGCGGAAGACCTCGCTCTTCGCGAGGAACCGGATCAGCCGCCCGCGCTCACGAGGCCCGTAGCCGAGGAACGTGAAATCGAGGTAGCCGACGTGGTTGCTGGCGATGACGGCGGAGCCTGCGCGAGGGATGTGCTCGGCGCCGCTGATCGCCACCCGCCAGCCCATCGCACGGTGCGCACCGATGATGATCCGCACGACCGGCTGGTAGACCAGATCCATCCAGCTAAAAGCAGGCTGCGGCCGTGAAGGGGTACGGGTTCACATTCGGCCCGCCCCCGGGGCGCACCTCCATGTGGATGTGAGGCGCACCGCCGTAGGCGTTGCCCGAGTCGCCGTTGCGCGCGATCCGCTCGCCGGACTCGACCCTCGCGCCGGGCCGGTAGGTTGGCAGGATCTCCTGGAGGTGGGCGTAGTAGTAGACGTTGCCGTCGTCGCCTGCCAGGTACAGGCCGAGTCCGCCGAGACGTGATGTCGAGTGCCGTGCGATGACTCCGTCGGTGATGGCGTAGGCGTCCGCGCCCATCGGGGCGAACATGTCCACTCCCTTATGGCGCCGCCCGCCTGAGCGCGGCGCGCCCCAGGTATCGCGGAAGCTGAACGGGTGCGCGAGCGGGCAGGAGTAGGTGCCCCGCTGCCCCTCACGGTCGACGCTGCGCTTGCGCGCCTGACGACCCTCCAGCTCGGCCTCGCGATCCTGCGCCTGCTCGAAGGCCCCGGCGAGGTCGGCGCGCAGCGCGTCCAGTCTGGCCTGCTCGGCGTCCAGGTCCCCCAGCAGGTCCGCG
>DATKBU010000092.1:0-2582 GCA_035513815.1 Egibacteraceae bacterium | reverse complement strand
GTAGCGGTCCAGCCCTAGGCGCACCGGTGAACTGGGGATCGATGAACCACTTGGTCGTCCACCAAGCCTGCCCTTCAGTGGCGGCCCGCAGAGTGACTGACTATCGATCAGGGGCAAGCACGGCCTCGGCGGGTACATCTCGTGACGCAGGCTGCAGAGTGCGGCTCTCGCGCATGGAGGTGGATACATGGACGTCAAGCCAGGCGATGTCATAGAGGTGAGCACGCCCCAAGTCGGATCGCCGATGCGGCGGGGCAAGGTGCTGGAGCTCGTCAGCCAGGAGCCGTTCGAGCTGCGCGTGGAGTGGGAGGACGGGCACGAGTCGACGTTCTACCCGTCCGGCGGGGTGATCCGGCTCGTCGACCAGGGCTGACCCGCAGACGGCACCCGGCCGTCGGGTCACCCGCCGTGGCGGTACCAGCGGGGCGAGGTGGTGGGTGGCGGCTGCAGCGCGGCGCTGGCGACCAGGACGGTCGGCTCGGCCATCGCCACGTGCCGCTTCAGCGCGCCGCCGAAGTCGTCGCCCAGGCCTTCGACGGTCTCGGAGCGGACGCCGAAGGACTCGGACAGCGCCGCGAAATCCGGGGTGTCCAGGTCCACGCCGAACGGGCTGTCACCCGCCCTGCGCTGGTCGTAGCGCAGCATCCCGTAGCCGCCGTCGTCCACGATCACCGACGTGAGCGGGATCTGCTCCTGCGCGACGGTGGCCAGCTCGCCGCAGGCGAACAGGAACCCGCCGTCGCCGGAGATGCTCACCACCGGCCCGGTTCCGGCCAGCGCCGAGCCCAGCGATGCGGGGAAGGCGAAGCCCAGCGTCCCCCAGCCAACCGGATAGGCCAGCTGGCGAGGCCCGGCGAAGCGGCGGAACCCCGCGACCCAGTAGCCCGGGATGCACATGTCCGCGACGATCACCGTCTCGGGCGGGAGCGCATGGTCAAGCACGTCGAGGAAGCGCATCTCGTCCAGGAAATCGGATCGAAGCCCAGCGATCGCGTCGGCGCGGTCGAGGGTCAGCCGCAGCCACTGCGAGTCACCTGCCAGTCGGTCAAGGTCGTCGACCGCCGCCAGCCGCACGGCCAGCGCGCTGGCCACCTCTGCGGCGTCGCCGACGAGCACCAGATCGGCCTGGTAGTTCTTCGTCGCGTCGGCCCCGTCGACATTGATGGCGATCAGCGTCGGCGGCTGCGGCATCGCCCAGTTCTGGGTCATCATCCCGTCGAGGTCGCTGCCGATGGCGACGACCACGTCGGCCGCGTCCCACAAGGCGCCGGCCTCGGGGATATGCGGCGGCAGGCCGACGTCGCAGGGGTGGTCCGGCGACAGCAGGCCTCGCGCCTGGTACGTGGTCAGCACCGGCGCGCCGAGTCGCTCAGCCAGCGCGCCGACGGCCGAGCCCGCCCCTGAGCGCAGCGCCCCCCCGCCGGCCCAGATCAGCGGGCGCTGGGCGCCGGCGAGGATCTCGGCGGCCCGGTCCTCAGCGGCCTCGTCGGCTGCGCCCGCGTTCTGCTCCGGGGGGTCGTGCGGCGGCGGCCAGCTGGACACGAACTCAGCAGATAGAAGATCCGTGGGGATCTCCAGGTACACCGGGCGCGTCGGCGCGGCCAGCGCCGTCTCCGCGGCTGTCCACGCCAGCCATCCGAGGTCGTCTGTCGGCGCCGCCTGGACCATCGCCTTGGTGACCGGGGAGAACATGCCCGCCTGATCGGTGGTCTCGTGCAGCGCTCCCCGGTACACCCCGCGGCGGCGGACTGTGGTGGGGATGTCGGTCGCGATCACCAGGATCGGCGACCCGGAAGCCCACGCCTCGCCGACGGCGCCGAGCGTGTTCGCCGCCCCCGGCCCCGTCGTGGTCACCGCAACGCCCAACCGGCCCGTCGCCCGCGCGTAGCCGTCCGCGGCGTAGGCGGCGGTCTGCTCATGACGGACGCCGACGAGGCGGATGTCCGAATTCGCGAGGGCTGCCCACAGCGGCAGGTTGTGCACCCCGGGCAGTCCGAACGCGACGCTGACGCCGGCCCGCTCGAGGCCCCGCACCAGCAGATCGGCGCCGTTCACTCAGCACACCCCCTGACTGCGAAGCTGATCGATCATCTGTGGGTCGAGGCCGAGCGCCGCCAGGATCTCCTCGGTGTGCTCGCCGACCAGCGGCGGAGCTCGGCGGATCTGCGAGCGCTGGGCGTTGACCCGCACCGGGGAGCCGACCAGGCGGATGTCGCCGCGCGCGTGACCGACCGTCGAGACCAGCCCTACCTGCTCGACGTGAGGATCGGAGGCCACCTGGTCGATCGACTGCACCGGGGCGCACGGGACCCCCGCCGCGTCCAGCGCCGTCTGCCAGTCCCGCGCCGAGCGTGTGGAGAACACAGCGGCCAGCGCCTTGGACAGCTCCTCGCGGTTGGCGACGCGCAGCGCGTTGGTGGCGAAACGCGGATCGCCCGCCAGCTCCGCCGCTCCGATCGCCGCGCACAGCGCGACGAACTGCCCGTCGGTACCGGCGCCGACCACGAGGTCGGTGTCTGCGCACGCCACCGGCCCGTACGGCGCGAGGTTCGGATGGTCATTGCCCATCGGCTCGGGGACCA
>DATKBU010000091.1:0-2985 GCA_035513815.1 Egibacteraceae bacterium | reverse complement strand
TGGCCGTTCCTTACCGGCGCGGTGCAGGAGGCGCGCGATCGCCGCCCGGGGATGATGCTGCTGATCGGCACGGCGATCACGGTGGCGTTCGTGGCCAGCGCTGCGACTTCGCTCGGCTGGTTCGATCTGGACTTCTGGTGGGAGCTCGCGGCGCTGATCGTCATCATGCTGCTGGGCCACTGGATGGAGATGCGCGCGATCGGACAGGCCCGCGGGGCGCTGGCGGCGCTGGCCGAGCTGCTGCCCGACGAGGCTGAGCTGGTCACCGACTCCGGCGCCCAGACGGTTCCGATCAGCGAGCTCGCGGTCGGCGATGTCGTGCTGGTCCGTCCCGGCGCGCGAGTGCCGGCCGACGGCGAGATCGTCGAGGGCGCGGCTGAGCTGGACGAGTCGATGATCACCGGCGAGTCCAAGCCCGTGCCGCGCGGCGCCGGCGACCAGGTGATCGCCGCGACCGTCGTGGCGGACTCCTCGATCCGGGTGCGCGTCGGGGCGGTCGGCGACGACACCGCGCTGGCCGGCATCCAGCGCCTGGTCGCAGAGGCGCAGGCGTCGGGCTCGCGCGCGCAGGCGCTGGCCGATCGGGCAGCGGCGCTGCTGTTCTACGTGGCGGCTGGCGCTGCGGTGGTCACGTTCGCCACGTGGGCGCTGCTGGGCCAGGTGGACACCGCGACGGTGCGCACGGTCACGGTGCTCGTGATCGCCTGCCCGCACGCGCTGGGGCTGGCCATCCCGCTGGTCATCTCCATCTCCACGTCGCTGTCGGCGCGCAGCGGCATCCTCGTCAAGGATCGCCTGGCGCTGGAGCGCATGCGCTCGGTCGACGTGGTGCTGTTCGACAAGACCGGCACGCTGACCAAGGGCGAGCACGCGCTGACCGACGCGGTCGCAGCCGAGGGCCCCGACGACGGGCCGATGCTGGCGGCGGCGGCCGCGGTCGAGGCGGACAGCGAGCACCCGCTGGCCCGCGCCATCGTGGCGGCGGCCAAGGAGCGGTCGTTGGACATTCCGACCGCCGAGGGCTTCCGGTCGATGGCCGGTCGCGGTGTGCGCGCCGCCGTCGACGGAGCGGACGTCGCGGTCGGGGGACCGGCATTGCTGCGCGAGGCCCAGGCCGACGTGCCGGAGGAACTGCGCGAGCAGGTGTCCTCTTGGGAGGGTCGCGGCGCCGCCGTGCTCTACGTCCTGCGGGACGGCGCGGTGATCGGGGCGCTCGCGCTGGAGGACCAGGTCCGGCCCGAGTCGCACGCCGCTGTCGAGCGCCTGCACGAGATGGGCGTCAAGGTGGCGATGATCACAGGCGACGCCCGCCAGGTCGCTCAGGCCGTGGCCGCCGACCTCGGCATCGACGAGGTTTTCGCCGAGGTGCTGCCCGAGGACAAGGACTCCAAGGTCGCCGAGCTGCAGTCGCGCGGGCAGGCCGTGGCCATGGTCGGCGACGGGGTCAACGACGCCCCTGCGCTGGCCAGGGCTGACGTCGGGATCGCGATCGGGGCCGGCACTGACGTCGCCATCGAGTCGGCCGGCATCGTGCTCGCCAGCGACGATCCGCGCAGCGTGGTGTCCGTGATCCGGCTTTCCAAGGCCAGCTACCGCAAGATGCAGCAGAACCTCGTGTGGGCCACTGGCTACAACATCGTCGCGATCCCGCTGGCAGCGGGCGCGCTGGCATGGGCCGGGATCGTCTTGCCGCCCGCGCTCGGCGCGGTGCTGATGAGCGTGTCCACCGTGGTCGTCGCGCTCAACGCCCAGCTGCTGCGAGGGGTGGACCTCAAGCCGTAGCGGCACCAGACAGCCGGCGACCGCGTCGACGATCGTCTCCAGGCCCGCTCACAGGGATCTCAGCGGAGAGCTTCGAGGCGCTCCCGATACTCGTCGGTGGAGATCTCGCCGCGGGCGTAGCGCTCGTTGAGAATCTCCCGTGCGCGGCCCGCGGGGTCGGGCTGGCGCCGGCCGCCGCTTGCGGCGGCCCAGACACCTCCGATGATGACCGCGGCGACCAGCAGCATCGAGAGCACGCCGACGATCCACATCGAACCCCAGCCCCACATCATGTGCCCATCCCAGCGCTGCGTCTGAGCGAGGATTGCGAGCATTGTCGCGAAGGTCATCGCCAGCTCACCTCCGGAGACGATCCTGCCTGTCGGACAGTGGCTTCGAAAAGGGCCGAAGGTCCCAACCCCGAGGGCTGATCGGCCTGCCCTCCGACGCGAATCTTTTTTCGCGCCGCCCGCGGCCGCGGCGCTTGCGGCGGCGGCGCGGATCCCCGATCAGGTCGGGCCGATCGTCTCGCGCGGCGGCCGCCCTGACCTGAGCGTGGTCTCCGTGATCCGGCTGTCCAAGGCCAGCTACGGCGGCAGCGGGCGCGCTTCGCGTACTCATGGGCGAGGGCTGCGACAGGAGCAGGCCACTGCTCGGCGGACGGGCTTCCCGAACCGCTGACTACAGTGACGGCTTCGCGACCATCGCCCAGACGACGACGACGAGGAGCCCGACGTCCAAAGCGTTGCCGACGGTGACGCTTCGCGCGGCTGCAGCAAGGTCGGGGTGGCCGGCGCCGTGCTCGGCCATCAGATCGGTGAAGCGCCGGCCGGCCCGCTCCGCCACGGTCATCTGCGCGATCCCGGAGGCGACGATCCCCCCGAAGCCGATGAGGATCCACAGGTCGGTGAAGCGCAGCGCCGCCTCAGTCGCGACCAGCGCGACGCCGGAGGCCAGCGTCACCAGCGATGCCGGCATGAACAGCCGCATTCCCAGCGATTGGCCCTGGCGCCCGACTGCCATCAGTCCCTCATAGTCCTGCGCGCGCACGAACTGCCGGCTGAGCACCAGCAGGCCGAGTCCGCCGCCTACCCAGGCGATTGCGCCGAGGACGTGGAGCAGCTTCAGCGCGTCATAGCGGGTCATGGCTCGAGATCCTCCCACGCGACCAGCCGCTGATCGAGATCAGCGGACAACGAGCTCGCCCTCCATGTGCTCGTGGCC
>DATKBU010000090.1:0-4711 GCA_035513815.1 Egibacteraceae bacterium | reverse complement strand
CTGCGCCTTCGCCGGCACCGCGCGGCGCTGCACGATCTAGACAGATCCGCCAGCGTGGCGTATCTGCACCACGTTCTGGAGCAGCGGCGGCGAGTGTGCGAGCGGCGGGCGCTGGTCGCCGTCGAATCCCTCGCGGGCAGGGCGACCGCCCATGTGCTGAGCCGAGGCGTGCGCGCTGCCGACCCCCAAGTGCGCGCCCAGGCGATCGAGGCGCTCGACGCCCTCGCTGACCGCTCGCTGCGCACCCGACTCATCCCGCTGCTGGAAGACGAGCCTGAGGCGAGCGGGCCGGCCGACGCCGCGCTCGCCGCGCTGGCGGTCGATGAGGACCCGTGGCTGCGCGCGCTCGCGGCGCGCTGCATCGACGACGGAATGGGCAGATCTCGATCCGGCGACCCAGCCAGCGATCATCGCGCTGGCGGCGCCCCGATCGCCGAGCACAGGGAGGGTCTCATGACCGACCAGATCGCCGGCCCCGAGGTGCTGGATCGCATGATGCGGCTCCAGCAGGTGCCGATGTTCTCCCAGCTCGAGCCAGAGGATCTGTCGCGGATCGCGGCGCTGTGCATGCCGCGGGCCTATCAGGCGGAAGAGGTCATCTACCGCTTGGGCGATGCCGGCGACGAGATGCTCATCATCGGCGACGGGCGGGTCCGCATCAGCGTGCCCGCCGAGGGGCGCCCCAGAGTGCTGCGGCGCTTCGGGCCCGGCGAGCATGTCGGCGAGCTGGCCGTCCTCCGTGGAATGCCCCGGAACGCTGACGTGATCGCTGACGAGCCGGTCACGGGTCTGATCATCCGCTCCACCGACCTGCGATCGCTCCTGGCCGGCCGGCCCGAGGTCGCGATGGCAATGCTCGGCACGCTTGCCGAGCGCCTCGGAACAATCGTGTGAGCCGGCCCCGATGCCAGCGAAGCGCTTACGATCGTCGTGATGGGAATCTTCGCGAAGGATCCGAGCAAAGAGGAGCAGCCTGGCGGGAGCTCAGGTCTGCATCTGGACCTGGACGAGTTGATCTGCCCCGACTGCCGCCGAGCGCTGCTGCCCTGGCAGCGCTCCTGCCCCGACGACGGCGCCACGGCAGTTCCCCGCGCCGCGGTGTCGCGCACCGATCTCCCCCCTCCGCCGCCGCATCTGCTCGAGCCAGACGACGAGGGCTGATCAGCCGAGCCCGATGAGGGCCACGCCGAGGGCGGCGAAGCCCAGGCCGACCAGTTGTGGCGGGGTCATGCGCTCGCCGAGCACGATCCGCGCCAGCAGCACGGTGGCCGCCGGGTACAGCGACGTCAGCACGGCCGCCAGTGACACGAGCTCGGTGGCGGTCGCCAGCAGGAACAGCAGGTTCGCGAACATGTCGAGCCCGCCGACGACCGCTAGCGGCCACAGCGCGGAGCGCGGCACGCGCAGCGTCTGCCGGCGCGCCAGCGCAAGCGCGGCGACCAAGGTCAGCGATCCTGTCCGCACGCCGATCATCGGCCACATCCCGGCGTCAGTCCCGGCCCTGGCCAGCAGGAGGAAGAACACGCCGAAGGACACGCCAGCGCCGAGCGCCTCGAGCGCGCCGGGCTGCCGCCACACGGCGGCGACCCCGCCCCGGGTCCTGGAGATCGCGCCGTCCGCGTGCGCGCCGACGGGCGAGGGGACCACCGCTGGCGCCGGGGTGGCATGGGAATGCTCCGCAGCCTGCTCGCTCATCGCCGAGATGAGCACGACCGCGACCAGCGCCACCGCGACGCCGACCAGCGCGAGCGCGGAGGGCCGCTCGCCGAGCATCATGCTGACGGCGACCGGCACGGCGGCCGCGATCACGCCGGTGACCGGCGCGACGACGCTCATCCGCCCGATCGACAGCCCGCGATACAGCAGCACCACGCCTGAGCCGCCTGCGATCCCGGACGCGGCCCCCCAGCCCAGCGCGCCGGCGCTGGCCCCCGATCTGGTGAAGCACGGCAGCAGCGCAGCCGCCAGCGCCAGCCCGGCGACCTGGGACCACAGCACGGCGCGCAGCGCGCCGGTGCGCCGCGTGATCAGTCCGCCCAGGAAATCCGCCGACCCATAGGTCAGAGCTGCGGCGAGTCCGAGCAGGGTGCCCACCGGTTTGCGCTCCCGCGGTCGGGCGCTATGCCCGGCCGCGGCGGCCGGCGGGGCGCGCGCCGGGGTCGGCGATGCCCAGGCCGAGGGCTGCCCAGCGCTCGGTGACCGCGTCCACGACCGCGTCAGTCATCGTCATGTCCGGCGGCCAGCCGCGGTCGTAGCCCTCGGCAGGGGTCTTGCGCGTGGCGTCGACGCCGATCTTGCCGCCCCAATTGGGCATCGGGCTGGCGTGATCGAGCTGGTCCACCGGGCCTTCGACGATGGTCACGTCGCGCTGCCAGTCGACGTTGCCGAACACCCGCCACGCGACCTCGGCGTAGTCGTGGACGTCGACGTCGGCATCGACCACGAGGATGCACTTGACCCGGCTCATCTGGCCCGCCCCCCACAGCGCGTGCATCACCTTCTGTGCGTGCTTTGGGTAGCGCTTGGCGATCGACACGATCACGCAGCCGTGGAACACGCCCTCGATCGGCAGGTCGTAATCGATGATCTCGGGGATCGTGAAGCGCAGCAGCGGCAGGAAGATGCGCTCGCTGGCCTTGCCGAGCCATGCGTCCTCCTGCGGCGGCGCGCCGACGACGATGGTCTGGTAGATCGGCCGTTTGCGGTGGGTCACCGCGGTGACGTGCATGACGGGGAAGTCCTCGGCGGGCGTGTAGTAGCCCGTGTGATCGCCGAACGGGCCCTCCACCGCGCGCTCCGCCGGATCGACGTAGCCCTCGATGATGATCTCCGCGTCGGCGGGCACGTCGACATCCACCGTCTTGGCACGAACGAGGTCCACGCCCTTGCCGCGCAGGAACCCGGCGAACACGAACTCGTCGACGTCGGGCAGCGGCGCGCTGGCCGAGTACGTCAGGGCGGGGTCAGCGCCGATGGCGACGGCGACCTCGATGCGCTGGCCGAGCTCGGCGGCGGCCTCCATCTGCTCGGTGCCGTGCTTGTGAATCTGCCAGTGCATGCCGAGGGTGCGCGGTCCGTGCACCTGAAGGCGGTACATGCCGACGTTGCGCCGCCCGGTCGCGGGATCTCGGGAGATCACCATCGGCAGCGTGATGAAGCGTCCGCCGTCTTGAGGCCAGCACTGAATGATCGGGAAGTCGCGCAGCAGGTCGACCGCGTCGCCGGTCTGCACGACCTGCTGGCAGTCGCCGGAGCGCACATGGTCGGGAGGCAGGCTGCGCAGCTGCGCGACCTGGCCGAGCTTGCGCAGCTTGCCGCCGAAGCCCTGCGGCATCGACAGGTCGAGCAGCGCGGCGATGCGGTCGCCGATGTCGTCGAGGCGCTCGACGCCCAGCGCCAGGCACATGCGCCGCTCGGTCCCGAACGCGTTGATCAGCAGCGGGACGCCTGGATAGCCGATGACGTTGGTGAACAGCAGCGCCGGTCCGCCGGCGCGCACAACGCGGTCGTTGATCTCGGTGACCTCAAGGATCGGGTCGACCGGCGAGCTGATCTCGGCGAGCTCGCCGGCGTCGCGCAGCGCGCCGACGAAGTCCCGCAGCGACCTGAACATCCGCCTAACTTACCGGGTCACGGAAGCGATGCCTGCAGCGCTACACCCCTGCGTAGGAGTGCAGGCCGACGACCCACAGGTTCACCGCGTAGTAGGTGATCATCAATGCGACGAACGCGATCACCCCGATCCACCCGGCGCGGCGGCCGCGCCAGCCGTAGGTGGAGCGCGCGTGCAGGTAGGCGGCGTACAGCACCCAGGTGAAGAAGGCGCCCGTCTCCTTGGCGTCCCAGCCCCAGTACCGCCCCCAGGCCTCCTCCGCCCAGATGGCGCCTGCGATCACTGCGAACGTCCAGATCGGGAATGCGAACGCGATCGTGCGATACGCCAACTGGTCCAGCTTGGCCGCCGGCGGCAGATACGGAACGGCGTACCACGTGAGCGCGCCGAGGAGCGCGGCGACCGACGAGGCGATCAGCGCCGCGTTGGGGGCGCGCCACACAGCGCCGACGAACACGGCGACCACCGCGAAGGGCACCACCGGAAACAGCAGCGGCGAAAGCGTCTCGCGCTGCGCCTCCGGCGCAGCGACCACGTCCTCGTCGCCCGCTTCTCCGACGTAGCCCTCCGGACGCTCGGCGTCCTGAGCAGCGCCGACATGCGCCGCCCCCACCGTGGATCCGCCGTAGCCTTCGCCGCTGCGAGACGCGACGCGCCGCTCGGCGGTGTCCTTGACCAGATACAGCGCCGTCGCTGCGAACCCGACCATGAAGATCGACGACGACGCCATGGCGGATGAGGTGTGGATCTTGATCCAGTAGCTGTTCAGCGCGGGGACGACCGGGCCGGGCTCGGCGAACAGCAGCAGTGCTGAGGTCATCGTCAGCACCGCGAGCGCCAGCACGAAGCCCATCAGATGCCCGTAGCCGAACCGGCGCTGCACCACCACGAGGCCGACCGCCACAGCGATCAGCGCCATCAGCGAGGAGTACTCGTACATGTTGGCCCAGGGCACCCGCCGGACCGCCAGCCACAGGCTGATGACGCTGCCGCTATGGATCGCCGCGCCGGCGATCGCAGCCGCGGTCGCCGCGCGCCCCACGCGCTGGCCTGTGCGGGTGCTCGTCAGGACGCCCGACACGGACACCCGGGTGAAGG
>DATKBU010000089.1:0-9054 GCA_035513815.1 Egibacteraceae bacterium | reverse complement strand
CCTCGCGATCCACGAGTTCGGTCACGTGATCACAATCCCGCTGCCGGAGCTGGTCACGATGGTCATGGGCTCGGGGATGCAGATTCTGCTCCCGCTGTTCTTGGCCGGCGTGTTCGCGTTCAGGGAGCGGGATCCTCTCGGGGCGGCGCTGTGCCTCGGCTGGTCGGCGACCTGCATGCAGGACGCCAGCGTCTACATCGCCGACGCGTCCTCCCAGCAGCTCCAGCTCATCGGCGGGCTGCATGACTGGGCCTACACCCTGGATCGCCTGGGCGCGATGCACCATGCGGCGGGTCTGGCGCGGCTGGTCTGGACCTTCGGGCTGCTCAGTCTGATCTGCGCGTTCACTGCTTGCGGCTGGGGCTTGGTCGCGCGGCCGCGGCGGCCGCAGAGGATGATTGGCAGGGCGGGGTCGGACTCCGCCACTGCTCTGGCGGCGCGGCCGGCGGAGTCAGCCGAACTCGGAGCATTCACATCGCCGGCGACGGGGTCACCCGAGCGGCTCAGCGCCGGGGCAGGCCCGGATGCTGGCTACTTCGCAGGCGGGGGCCCGCCGAGGTCAGGCTAGGGCCGGCGCCGAGGTCTCCAGAGCATCCCGCAGGATCGCCAGCCGCTCCGGGGCGACGCGGTAGTAGACCCAGTTGCCTCGACGCTCGCGGGCGACCAGGCCAGCGTCGTGCAGCACCTTGAGATGGTGGCTGACGGTCGGCTGCGACAGCCCCAAAGGGCCAGTCAGGTCGCAGTTGCAGGCTTCGCCGTCGGGCCGGGCGGCCAGGAGGCTCAGAACTCGCAGCCGGGCTGGATCGGCGATGACCTTGAACCCGGCGGCCAGTCGCTCCGCGTCGCCCGCGTCCAGCGGCTCCGCGAGAACCGGCGCGCAGCACACCTCGATCTGCTTGAGCTCACTCATGACGCCATCATAGCGATCGGCATTGATCGGCGTCGATGTTGCTGCTATATTGACGGACGTCGATGTAGCTCACCGAATTCGACTGGACAAAGGAGAGCCAGATGTGTGACTGCGGCTGCTGCAGCTGACTGTTCGCCTCTCTTCCACAGGGACCCGGCAACGGCGCCGGGTCCTTGCAGTTGCGGCCAGCCGCCCACGAGACTGGCGGCGTGAGCGGGCTGGCGGATCGCGGGTGGATGCGACGGCTGGCCGTGGCGGCGGGAGGGGCGATCGGCGGAGGCCTGCGAGGCGCGCTCATCCTTCTCGTCCCTCCGGTCGGCGGTTTCCCGGTCGCGACACTCGGCGCGAATCTCGCGGGGGCGTTGCTGCTGGGCGTTGCTCTGCGGCGATTGGTTCCGCTCGGCCGCCCATGGCTGACATCGCTGGTGACGACGGGCCTGCTCGGAGCGCTGACCACGTTCGCGACAATGGCGCTCGAGGTCGTGCTGCTGGCGCCGGATGATCCGCAGGTCGCAGCCGCCTATCTCGCTGTCAGTCTGGTCGCCGGGCCCCTGGCCGCACGGCTGGGTCTGCGGCTCGGGCGGGCCGGATGACGCTCGCAGTGATGATGGCGGCTGGCGCGATCGGCGCGCTGCTGCGAGATGAGGCGGTGGCGCTCATCCGCCGGGTCTCGGTGCACCTCGGCCGCGAATCGGGCCTATCACCCATCGCGGTCGTGAACCTGACCGGCGCGCTGGCGATCGGAGTGCTCGCGGGCGCCGGGGTGCGCGGTGTGGCGCTCGTTGCGCTCGGGCCGGGACTGCTGAGCGGCTACACGACCTACTCGACGTGGATGGTTGAGTCCGCGCTGGTCTCGCGCGCGAAGCGATGGACGAACGTGACACTTCAGGGATGCGCGGGCATCGCGCTGGTCGTCCTCGGCATCGCCCTTGGGAGACTCCTTTGAGGCTGCCCGAGGGCTGGTTGTGGCCGGGGGACCCTCCAGGGCCGTGCCGCGGGCCGTCGGGCGGCTCAGCTTGGTACAAGCCTTAGGAAGTTTCGCGCCACCTGTCGCCCTGCCGCCTGCTGTCGTGGCAGGGCTCGCCGGGCGTCGGCGAGCAGCTGCGCCTTGGTCGCTCCCCAGCGGGCGCGCAGGACGTCCGCGCCCTCTTCGTCGCACCATGCGGCGATCTCGGTATCGGTCACCTCGAAATGGAACTGCACCCCGTATGCTCGCGGGCCGGCGCGGAATGCCTGGACCGCGATCGCCTCACCCTCGAACAGCAGCTCGGCGCCCGGCGGGAGGGCGCAGGCGTCCTCGTGGAACTGGAAGACGCGCGCCGAGGGAGCGAACGGCGCGAGCACCGGGTCGGTGCGCGCCGCCTCCGTGGCAGTCACCTGCACGAAGCCGATCTCGCACACGGGGGCGCGGGTGACCGGCGCGCCCAGGGCCGCGGTCAGCACCTGGGCGCCGAGGCAGATGCCCAGCGTCGGGACTCCGCCTGCGACCGCCGCCGCGACGAGCTCGCGGACCGGCCCGAGATAGGGATGTTTGGTCAGGTCGTCGACGTTCATCGCGCCGCCGAGCACCACGAGCCCCGCCATGTCGCCAAGATCGGGCAGCGCGGCCGGGCGCCATGCGTCGACGTATCGCCACGAGACCCGCCTCTCGTCGAAGGCCTGCGCCAGGATCCCGAGAGGCGCGTTCTCCTGAAACCGGACAGCAATCAGGGGCTTCATTGCGAAGGGCTCGCAGCCCGACGGCCCGGGCCCCGCCGGACCACTGTGAACTCGAACGCCTCGGCGAGGTGGTACTCATGCGACAGCAGCAGCGGCAGCCCGTTCTCGTCGTAGTCGACCTGACGAACGTAGAGCAGCAGCGCACCTCGGGTCACCCTCAGGTGGCGAGCGACCTCGCGATCGGCTTTCATTGGCCGGAAGGTCGCGATCCCGTGATGGACCGTCAGTCCGTACCGCCGCTCGAGCAGCTCGTAGGTTGATTCGGCGGCGAGCCCTCGCAGCTGGTCTGGCCGGCCGAGCAGCAGGTCCGAGCTGAGGGCATCGCGGGAGAACACGACCGGCCGGCCGTCGGCAGTTCGGGTTCGCTCGATCACCGCGACGGACGCCCCCTCAGGGAGCCGGAGCAGCTGCCGCTCATGCTCGTCAGCCGCGCGCGTCACGATCCGCACCGCCTCGGTCCCCGGCTCGTGGCCGGCGGCCCAAATCGCCTCCGTGACCGAGAAGTTGACGTCCAGGTTGTTCGTCAGTCGCGTGCGACTCGTCACGACCGTGCCCACGCCGCGGGTACGCGTGATGAATCCATCCTCCTCGAGTGACCGCAGCGCTTCCCGCAGCGTGGACCGGGCGATCCCGAGCTCCGCGGCGAACTCTGGCTCGGGGGGCAGTTTGGTGCCTGGCGCCAGCTCCCCGGACGCGATGCGCTCGACCAACCGCTCCCGGGCCAGCGACGACAGGCGTGCGCCGTCGCTCCTGGGATTCCGCCGCATGGTTCCTCCGGACTCATCCGCCAAGGAAAACCCCTTGACGCCTTCGCTCGGCCGTCCCTAGCATTCTCCCAGCCAGCGGTTTGTCTGACAAACGACCAAGGGCTTTGAGCTGGCGCACGTCGGGCTGGGCATTCGAGACGGAGGTTCGACATGACAGAGGAGCGCCAGATCCGCAAGACCGAGGGCGTCACCTACCAGGAGGCTCAGGCCGGCTACTTCGAGAACCGCGAGCTGAAACGGGTCGCCGGCGCGTGGTCGCTGTGGGCGCTCGGTGTCGGGGCGGTGATCTCCGGCGACTTCTTCGGATGGAACTTCGGGCTGTCAGAGGGCGGCTTCGGCGGGCTGCTCATCGCGACGGTCGTGATCGCGGTCATGTACGTCGGGCTGTGCTACTCGATCGCCGAGATGTCGCCGGCCCTGCCGCACACAGGGGGCGCCTACTCGTTCGGGCGCTCGGCGATGGGGCCCTGGGGCGGATTCATCACGGGCCTCGGCGAGAACATGGAATACGTGCTGACCCCGGCGGTCATCGTGGTGGGCATCGGCGGCTACATGGGCGCCATCTTCAACGATCTGTTCGGCCTGACGATCGCCGCGCCGCTCTGGTGGCTGCTGTTCTACGTCGCATTCGTAGGCCTGAACGTGGCGGGCGCTGAACTCAGCTTCCGCTTCGCGATCCTGATCACGTTCATCGCGATTGGAATTCTGGCCGTCTTCTACGTCGCTGCGATTCCCCACTTCAGCCTTGACGCCGCCCTGAACATCACACCGGAAGCGGGCGGCTCCCGCTGGCTGCCCTTCGGGATCACCGGAATCTTCGCCGCCCTGCCGTTCGCCATCTGGTTCTTCCTGGCGATCGAGGAGCTGCCGCTGGCCGCCGAGGAGTCGCATGACCCGAAGCGCGACATGCCGAAGGGCATCATGTGGGGCCTGCTCACCCTGTTGATCCTGGCGTTCCTCACGCTGTTCCTCAACTCGGGCGTCGGCCCCGGAGCGGCTGAGATCGGCCCTTCGCTGGAGCCGCTGTTCCTGGGCTTCCAAGCGGTGTTCGGCGGCGTCGCCGCATCAGTGCTGGCCCTGGTCGCCGTGGCAGGGTTGGTGGCCAGCTTCCACACGATCATCTATGCGTACGGGCGGAATATCTACTCGCTGTCGCGCGCAGGGTATTTTCCGCACTGGCTCTCGCCGACGCATGGCAGCCGCAAGACCCCGCATGTGGCGCTCGTCTCAGGAGCAGTGCTCGGGTACATCGCCGCGCTGATTCTCCATTACTTCGGGAGTGGCATCGTGGGCGCCGCGCTGCTCACCATGGCCGTATTCGGCGCGGTGATCTCCTACTTCATGCAGATGCTCGCGTTCGTGCTCCTCCGGCGGAACATGCCTCACATAGAGCGCCCGTTTGTGAGCCCTGTCGGCGTCGCCGGCGCCGTCGTCGCCGCGATCATCGCCGCCATCTCGTTCATATCGCTGTTCCTGATCCCCGACTACCGCCCGGGCGTGCTCGGAACGCTCGTCTGGTTCGCGGCCGGCGTCCTGTACTTCGCCGTCGTGGGGCGTCACCGGCTGGTCCACTCGCCGGAGGAGGAGTTTGCGCTCACCAAGGGCGGGCGCGGCCACCCGGAGCTGGGCGACTACGGCGGGGTTCCCACCCCCGGCATCGAGCCGGCCGGCGGCGCGCCCGCATAAGCCGGCGCGGCGAGCACTGCTCTGAACCGGCGTGCCGGATGCACGAAGGATCGGCTCGGGGATCGCCGCGATTCGTATGTCGTGCCCAACGACTGCCGGCACGATCGCCGATAAGGTTCGCCCCGTGACGCGGCTGGCCGCCAGTTCAGCCCCCGCGGCCGTCGGAGATGGGCTGATGAAGGAGGGCATCCACCATGCGCGGTGAGTTCGATCTCGAGACCTGTCGGCAGATGATCGCCTCCGGCGACATCGACACCGTGCTCGTGGTCTTCCCCGACCTGCAGGGCCGGCTGGTCGGCAAGCGCGTGACCGGCCACTACTTCCTCGACGAGGTGATCGGCGGGGAGGGCATCCATGCGTGCGACTACCTGCTCACCGTGGATGTCGACATGGAGCCGCTTCCGGGCTACCGGTTCGCGAGCTGGGACACCGGCTACGGCGACGTGCGCTGCGCGCCGGACCTGACCACGCTCCGCCTGATCCCTTGGCTGGAGAAGACCGCGCTGGTCATCTGCGACGTGTTCAGCGAGGAGGGCCCGATCGTCGAGGTCTCCCCGCGCCAGATCCTCAAGCGCCAGATCGATCGGGCGAGGGCTCTGGGCTACACCTTCAAGTTCGGCTCGGAGCTGGAGTTCTTCCTGTTCCGTGACTCCTACGAGGAGGCTGGGGAGAAGGGCTATTCGGATCTCAAGCCGCACGCCGGCTATATCGAGGACTACCACATCCTGCAGACCACCAAGGACGAGTACTTCATCCGCCAGGTGCGCAACGGCATGGACGCCGCCCGCGTGCCCGTTGAGTTCTCCAAGGGGGAGTGGGGGCGGGGCCAGCACGAGATCAACCTCGTCTACGCCGACGCGCTGGAGATGGCCGACCGCCACGTGATCTACAAGAACGGGATCAAGGAGATCGCCGCGCTCAACGGCCTGTCGGTGACGTTCATGGCGAAGTACTCCATGGAGGAGGCCGGCAGCTCCTGCCACATCCACACCAGCATCTGGAACGAAGACGGCACGGAGCCGTTGAACTGGGACGACGACGGCGAGCACCATTTCTCCGATCCCTTCCGCTGGTTCCTCGGCGGGCTAGTGTCCAGCGGTCGCGAGCTGGCGTGGATGTACGCGCCGTACGTCAACTCCTACAAGCGCTACCAGCCTGAATCCTGGGCGCCGACGGCGCTGGCGTGGGGTCACGACAACCGCACCTGCGGCTACCGCCTGGTCGGCCACGGCCCGTCGATGCGCATCGAGTCGCGCATCCCCGGCGCGGACGCGAACCCGTACCTGG
The DNA here is from genome assembly GCA_035513815.1 of Egibacteraceae bacterium. Taxonomy (GTDB): domain Bacteria; phylum Actinomycetota; class Nitriliruptoria; order Euzebyales; family Egibacteraceae; genus DATKBU01. Next base: position 2,685 of record DATKBU010000089.1, on the reverse strand, counting down.
CGTTCGCGGCGACGATCGCGGCGGCGCTGCACGGAATCACGAACCGCATCGATCCGCCCGCGCCGTTCAAGGGGAATGCGTACGAGTCGACCGACGTCGAGCGGGTGCCATGGCACCTTCTTGAGGCCGTCGAGGAGTTCTCGCACAGCGAGATCGCCGCCAAGGCGTTCGGCGACGACGTCCACCACCACCTGCTCAACACCGCCCAGCAGGAGTGGGCGCGGTTCAACCAGGCGATCACCGACTGGGAACGACAGCGCAACTTCGAGCGAATCTAAGCTGTCGCGTGATGAGGCGACCAGTTATCGGCGTCACCTGCTATGTGGAGCAGGCGCGATTCGGGGCGTGGGACCTTCCCGCCGCGCTGGTGCCGCTGAGCTATGTGCGCTCGGTGGAAGCCGCCGGAGGGCGGCCGCTGCTCATCCCGCCGATGGCCGACGCGGTGTCCGAGACGCTGGGCGCGCTGGATGCGCTGGTGCTCACCGGCGGAGCCGACGTCGATCCCGGCCGCTACGGCGCCAGCCCGCATTCGGAGACGACCGGCCTGCGGCCCGACCGCGACTCGGCCGAGATGGCGCTGCTCGCCGGCGCGCTCGAGCGCGACCTGCCGGTGCTGGGCATCTGCCGAGGGATGCAGCTGCTCAACGTGCTGCGCGGAGGGGATCTGGTCCAGCATCTGCCGGAAGTCGGCGCCGACCGCATGCACCGCGATGCGCTCGGCGAGTTCGTGACCCATCCAGTGCACATCGACGCCGCCAGCCGCCTCGGCGGGATTCTCGGCGAGACTGCCCTCGTGCACTCGCATCACCATCAGGGCCCGGGCGCGCTCGGTGACGGGCTGGCGCCCGTGAGCTGGGCGCCCGACGGCACCGTCGAGGCCGTCGAGGACTCGAACGGGCGCTTCGCGCTCGGCGTCCTGTGGCATCCGGAGGAGGATGACAGCGTGAGCCTTTTCGCCGCGTTGGTTGCGTCAGCGAGCCGGTCATGACGGCCGTCACGAACCCGGCGACGGAGATCGTGATCGTCGACGTCCCCAGCGCCGGCGTCGACGAGGTCGACGAGGCCGTGGCGGCGGCCCGCGACGCGCATCCCGCCTGGGCCAGGACGGCGCCGGGCGACCGTGCGCGGCTGCTGCGACGGCTGGCGGGGCTCATCGAGGACAACAGCGAGCAGCTCGCCTGGGTCGAGTCGGCCAATGCCGGCAAGCCGATCCGCGACGCTCGCGACGAAGTCGGGATGGTCGCCGAGGTCTTCCATTTCTACGCCGGCGCGGTTGACAAGCACTACGGCGAGACCATCCCGGTCGCCGGCGGTGTCGACTGCACGTTCCGCGAGCCGCTCGGCGTCGTCGGGCTGATCACACCCTGGAACTTCCCTCTCAACATCGCCTCGTGGAAGGTCGCGCCGGCCCTGGCGTGCGGCAACACCGTCGTCCTCAAGCCCGCTGAGCTGACGCCGCTGTCCTCGCTGCGCCTGGCGGAGCTGGCCCTCGAGGCCGGCATCCCCCAGGGCGTCTTCACGGTCGTGCCCGGCGCCGGCAGGACCGCCGGGCAGCGTCTGGTGGAGCATCCCGACGTGGCCAAGATCGCGTTCACCGGCTCGACCGAAGTCGGGCAGACGGTCATGCGCGGCGCCGCCTCCACGATCAAGCGGGTGACGCTGGAGCTAGGCGGCAAGTCCGCCAACATCATCTTTGACGACGCCGACTTGGAGCTGGCCGCCGGCCGCGCGCCCGCCGCGGTGTTCGGCAATGCCGGCCAGGACTGCTGCGCCCGCAGCCGCATCCTCGTGCAGCAAGGCGCCTTCGAGCAGTTCTCAGAACTGCTGGTGGAGGCCACGAAGCGTCTTCGCGTCGGCGATCCTGCGGACGAGGAGACCCAGATGGGCCCGCTGATCTCAGCGGGCCACCGAGAGACCGTCGCCGGCTACGTCCAAGACACGCCGCTGTTCCAGGGCGAGGCGCCCGACGGCCCAGGCTTCTGGTTCCCGCCCACCCTCATCGGCCCGCTCGGCAACGACCACCGCGCGGCCCGCGAGGAGATCTTCGGTCCCGTCGCTGTGCTTATCCCCTTCTCCGATGAGGTCGAGGCGATCGCGATCGCCAACGACACGCCCTACGGCCTATCGGGATCGGTTTGGACTCGCGACATCGGCCGCGCGCTGCGCGTCGCGCGCGGCGTGCAGACCGGTGTCCTGTCGATCAACTCAAACAGCTCCGTGCGCGTCGCCACCCCGTTCGGAGGCTTCAAGCAGTCCGGCTTCGGCCGCGAGCTGGGCATGCACGCACTCGACAGCTACTCGGAGATCAAGAACGTGTTCATCTCGACGGAGGAGTGAGGCAGTGAGTCGACTAGACGGCAAGGTCTGCGTGATCACCGGCGCCGGCGGCGGCATCGGTCGGGAGGCGGCGCGGCTGTTCTCCGACGAGGGCGCGCGGCTGTGCATCGCCGATGTCGATCTGGCCGCTGCTGAGGCCACTGCCAAGGAGTGCGTCGACGCCGTTGCGGTCCAGACAGACGTCTCCGACGCCGACGACGTGCGAGGCCTGTACGACGCGGCGGCCGCGGCGTTCGGAGGGATCGACGTGCTCTACAACAACGCGGGCATCATGCCGGCCGACGATGCCTCGATTCTGGACACCGAAGTGGACGCCTGGCAGCGCGTCCAGGACGTCAACACCAAGGG
>DATKBU010000088.1:0-4707 GCA_035513815.1 Egibacteraceae bacterium | reverse complement strand
AGCGCGTCTCCGGCCACCTCCCCGAGCACGTCGACCTGCCCGCCGGCTGCCACCAGATCGCCCTCGATCCGGCCCTCGACCCGCACACGGCCCCCGGACACATACAGGTTGTGCTCGACCGTCTCGTCGGCTGGGATGACCACCTCGTCGCCCGCCCGCACCTTGCCCTCAAGGCGGCTCTCCTGCGCCTGCGCGAGCGCGGCCGAGGCCGCCGCCAAGACGCTGCCGGCGACGATCAGCGTCACGATCAGCGGGCGGCGGATGAAGCTCGAGCGTGCCATGGTGACTCCCGATTCCGACCGAACGCCAGTCCAGCGGCGGCATGAGAGCGCCGTCGCACCCACTGTGCCTACCCATTCGCCGGCAACGCGAACTCCGCCGGCCGGTTGGCTCGACGGCCGACCTCAGCCGCCGAGCCTCTCCAAGTCGCCATCGATTCGCAGATGAACGCTTCGTATCCTGGTCGCGTCTGGCCGCCGGGTCCATCGAAGCGTCAGGGGGAGTGCAATGGCTGCACACGATGCTGTCGAAGCGGCCGATCTCAGCGTCGACGAGTTCGCCGGCGTGGATGTCCTGCCGATCAGCGGCTTCGGGTTCTGGCGGTTCTACCGGCTGCGGCTCTGAGCGGGCGGGACGGGGCGACGCGCCCGATGCGCCCCGACTCCGGGTCACCGACCCCAACCGGGGGGCGCGCGCTTGCGGTCATCGACGTCGGCTCCAACTCCGGGCGGATTGTGGTGCTTCGCATCCGGGAGACGGGCCATCTCGAGGTGCTCGCGGACAGCCGCGCGCCGCTGCGGCTGGCCCGCGACGTCCAGCGGAGCGGGCGGATCAGCGAGACGGCGATCGCGCGCACCGCGGCAGCCGTGAAGGACTTCGGCGCGATCGCGGCCGGCGCCGGCGCGGAGCAGATCGTGGCGGTCGCCACGTCAGCAGTCCGTGATTCTGCCAACGCCGCTGAGCTGCTCGACCGCGTCGGCGCCGTCGCAGGCATGCCTGTGCGGGTCATCACCGGCGCGGATGAGGCGCGTCATGCGCTGCGCGGCGCTATCCACGGCCTGCCGGTGACGGACGGACTGCTGATGGACATCGGCGGCGGCAGCCTCGAGCTCGCCAGCTTCTCCCGGCGCCGCCTGGTGCGATCCTGGACGCTGCCGCTGGGCGCGCTGCGCACCAGCGATGAGTTCCTGCGCAGCGACCCTCCCACCGGCCCTCAGATCGATGGTCTGCGCCGTCGCGCCGCTGAGCTGCTGGGATCGAGCGAGGTGCCGATCCTCGCGGGGTCCGGGCTCCTGGTGGGAACCGGGGGCACAGTCCGCAACCTGGCCAAGATCGATCGTCGGGTGCGCGCCTATCCGATTCCGCGCCTCCACGGCCACGTCCTCGAGCGCCCGCGCGTCGAGCAGATCGGCGTGCGGCTGGCGGCTCGGACCGGCGGGCGCCGCCGCTCGGTGCCTGGTTTGAACCGCGATCGGGCCGACTCGATCGTCGGGGGCGCGATGGTGGCGCTCATCGTGATGAGGCATGTCGGCGCGACGCAGCTGCTGGTCTCGGGTCAAGGGCTTCGGGAGGGCCTGGCGCTGGACGCGGCCGGAGTCCCAGAGTCTTCGGTCGAAGCCGGGCGCGAAGCGTCCGTGGCCGCGCTGGCCGCGCGCTTCTCGGAGTGGGACGCCCAGCGCGCCGACCGCAGATCGGCGCTCATCCGACAGCTGAGCGCCGCCGCGTGGCCGGACGCCGGGGATGAGATGGCGGAGCGCCTGCGACACGCGGCCGTCCTGCTCGATGTCGGGCGCAGCATCGACTACTACCGCCGGCACCAGCACACCGCCGACATCGTCGCCGAGGCCGACTTGGCGGGCTTCACGCACCGCCAGCTCGCGCTGCTCGCCGCGGTGATTCGCTCAGCTGGCGACGAGTCCGTGCGCTGGCGCCCCTACCGCCCGCTGCTGACCGCTGAGGACAAGGGCGACCTCGCCCGGGCCAGCGTGCTGCTGAGCCTGGCCGACGCTGCCGAGCAGCGGCTGTCGCCGTCGGCGGCCGCGGCGGCGCGCTGCCGCCGGCGCCAGGGGGCGGTCGAGCTGGAGCTGCCGATCAGCGATCCATGGCTGGCCGAGTCGCTGGCCCGCCGCTACGCGGCAGCGTTCGGGGACCGCCTCGAGATCCTGGCGCCCTCGGCGGCGGAAGCGGGGTGATGGCCTGCACCCGGCTCACTGCGCAGCCCGGCGGTACAGGCCCACGGCGAGGATGGAAAACACTGCCAGGATCGCGACTGACCACAGGACCGATTGGGCGGCCTGGCCAGCGACGGAGGCGCAGGCTGGAAGAGCGCCGTCGCCCAGCAGCAGCCCGCGCACCGCGTTGGTGGTGACCGTGATCGGCTGATGGTCGGCGAATGCGCGCAGCCATGCGGGCATCGTCTGGGTGGGGACGAAGATCGAGCTGGCGAACACCAGCGGGAACACCGGGATGAAGGCAGCGGACTGCGCCGCTTCTGGGTTCTTGACCAGCAGGCCCACGGCTGCCATCACCCACGACATCGCGAACGCGAACAGCAGCACCAGCGCGAGGCCCGGGATGAGCGCGAGCACGCTGGTCTGGACCCGGAATCCGATCAGTGCGCCGACCGCGAGCATCAGGCTCATGACGAAGCCGTTGCGCGCCGCATCCGCCAGCGTCCTGCCGGCCAGCACCGCGGAGCGAGCCATCGGCAGCGATCGGAAGCGATCGATCACGCCGCCGGCCAGGTCTTCGGTGAGGCCGGTCGCGGTCTGGCCGGCGCCGAACACCGACACCTGGACGAGCAGCCCGGGAACGAGCCAGTTGATGTACTTGCCAGCCGCCGCCGCCGGGATTGCTTCGCCGATGGCGCCGCCGAACACATAGGTGAACAGCAGCAGGAACATCACTGGCTGCACCGTGGCGAACAGCAGCAGCTGCGGCAGGCGCAGGTTGCGCCGCATGTTGCGCTTCACGATCACGGAGACGTCGCTGGCGGCGCGCGCCAGCCCTCGCCGCGCCGGCATCGTCTGAGCAGTCATCGTCGACTCCTTCGTGCTCGGCCGCCGCGTCGGCCAGCGGGGGACTCGGTTTCCAGCGGCGCCGCATGCCCGGTCAAGGTGAGGAAGACGTCATCGAGCGTGGGCTTGTGGAGCGCGACGTCGTCGGGCTCGATGCCCGCCGCATCCAGGCGGCGGATGGCCTCCATGAGGCTGCGCGCGCCGTCCGGCGCTGGCATGGTGATCGGGGCGCCGGCCTCCCACGTGTCCAGCGGCGCCTCGCCGTCGAGAAAAGCCGCCAGCGCGCCCAGCGCCGCGGCGCGGTCCTCGTCGGGGACGGTCACGGCGATGACCGCGCCCCCGACCTGGCGCTTCAGCTGGTCGGCGGTGCCCTCAGTGACGACCCGGCCCTCGTCCAGGACGGCGATCCGCTGCGCGAGCTGATCGACCTCTTCCAGATACTGGGTGGTGAGCAGGATCGTGGTTCCGTGATCCACCAGCCCGCGGATCATCCCCCACAGATCCTTCCGACTGCGCGGGTCGATCCCCGTGGTCGGCTCGTCGAGGAACAGCACCTGGGGTCTGCCCACCAGCGAGGCCGCGAGATCGAGCCGGCGGCGCATGCCGCCCGAATAGGTCTTGACCGGACGGTCGGCCGCGTCGCTGAGGCCGATGGCCTCCAGAACGTCGTCAGCGCGCCGGCGCGCCTCGGCCCTCGGCAGCCCGTAGAGCCGCCCGACCATCTCGACGTTCTCGCGGCCGCTCTGATAGCCGTCCACCGCGGCGTACTGGCCGGCGAGGCCGATGCGAGACCGGACGGCGGCAGGGTCTTTGAGGACATCGATGCCGGCGACCTCGGCCGCGCCCGAGTCCGGTCGCAGCAGCGTGGCCAGGACACGGATCAGCGTCGTCTTGCCGGCGCCGTTGGGGCCGAGCAGGCCGAAGATGATCCCGGCCTCGAACTCGAGGCTGACATTGTCCAGGGCCTTGACCGCGGCTCCGAAGGTCTTGCTCAGCCCAGACACACGGACAATCGGCTCGACCACTGCGGTCTCCTTCGCGCGTCGACATCGAACGCTCGCGGCGCCGCCCAGACGGCGCACTGGGCGCGGCGCCACGGTAGCGCCGCGCGGGATCGACGATCGCCCCCCGACGCCGGGCCGGCCGCCCTCACCAGCTGGCGAAGAGGTAGCCCTGTCCCAGCTCGCCGCCGCCGCCCGGTCCCTGCCAGCGCACCGCGCCGTCGCCGGCGACATAGATGAGAAAGCGTCCGCTCGGGTCGTACCCGCCGAGCGAGGATCCCGGCTCCACGGGGAATGTCGCGGCAATCGCGCCCGTGGGCTCGAACACGATGCCGGTCGAGGAGCCGTCGATCGGGTTCCACTGCTCGTCAACCTCAGAGCGGATCGTCACCAGGCGGCCGGAGGCCTGCTGCGCGAGCCCGTCCAGCTCCTGGCGATCGCCCGCCCAGTCCAGCTCGACGCTCTCGAACTGGCCGTCGGCGTCGACGCTGATCAGGGCCCTGCCCGGGTGCCGCCGGGCGAGCCACAGGGCGCGGCGCTGCTCGGAGTCCCACACGCCCGGAGATGCCGGCACCAGGTCATCGGGGAAGACCTCGAACCAGGGATCGCCGCCCACATCCCCGATCCGAGTGATGTAGCCGGTGGTCAGAACCTCGGCGCCGCCCGGCAGCGGCGTGACGTGCCAGCCA
>DATKBU010000087.1:0-2658 GCA_035513815.1 Egibacteraceae bacterium | reverse complement strand
GTGCACGAGAGCGCAACAGGATCTGTTCGAGGAGCCACCGCCGGACATGAGGCTCCGAGCGGCGGAGCGGACGAAGGCAGTGCAGCAACTCCGGACGCTGCTGATGGAGGCGTTGGCGAGCGTGGCCGGTCAGCGGGCGGTGGGCGATGACCAGGATCACGCCTGAGCATCTGGTGGTAAGCGCTGTTGTCAGGCCACGGCTTTGAGTTCGGGTGCTGGGATATAGGCCCAAGGCAGCAGATCGTCGATCCGGCTGTTCGGGTGGCCGTTGATGATCTTGGTGAGGACGTCGGTGAGGTAGCCGAGCGGCTCGACGCCGTTGAGCTTGCAGGTCTCGATCAGCGAGGCGACGACGGCCCAGTGCTCGGCGCCACCGTCGGAGCCGGCGAACAGTGCATTTTTCCGGTTGAGCGCGATCGGGCGGTCATTCTGCCCATGTCGGGCAGGAGGTCGTCGTCCCTATTGCTGGCATCCGCTCCATGGGCGTCGCGTCAGGCGGCATTACAGCGAGCAGCGTGTTGCCGGTCGGTTCGTCCACATCGAAGTGGGGCCCGGCGTGGTCACGGTGGTGGCGGCGTGGATGCTCGACCCGGTCGCCTGCACCGGCATGGAGATCGGCGCGCCTCGCGTGGCGGTGCCGGCACTCGCTGAGCTGCATCAGCTGCTGATCGAGCACGGTTTCAGACGAAGCTCCCGGGGCGATTCGACCATCGTCCAGGAGGAGCATGATGAGGAAGCCGTCACCACCGGCGCTGCCATCCACGGCCCCGCGCCAGCTCAGCATGGCGCTCGATTCGACAAGGCTTCGGGGATTGAGCCCGTTCGAGCGCCGCACGGTGCTCGCGCGACTGGCCAGCCTCCTGATGGAGGCCGCGGGCGTCGCGGCACGGGAGCATGACGATGATGGCCGCTGACCTCCTCCCGGCCGCGGTGCTGCAGCGCAAGGCGGTGGTCTACGTTCGCCAGTCGACGCCGGCGCAGGTCGAGAGCAACCGCGAGAGCCGGCGGCGCCAATACGAATTCGTCGACGTCGCGCGGCGCCGGGGATTTCGGGATGTCGAGGTGATCGACGACGACCTCGGCCGCTCCGCCAGCGGTATGGTGGCGCGGCCGGGCTTCGAGCGCCTCGTGGCGGCGCTTTGCGCCGGAGAGGTCGGCGCCGTGCTGTGCTTCGACGCCTCGCGGCTCGCGCGCAACGGCCGCGATTGGCACCACCTGCTCGAGCTCTGTGGCCTCGTCGAGGCGCGGGTGATCGACATCGACGGCGTCTACGATCCCTGTCGGCCGAACGACCGGCTGCTGCTCGGCATGAAGGGCAGCATCAGCGAGTTCGAGCTTGGCGTGCTGCGCGCCCGCATGCTCGATGCTGCCCGCGCCAAGGCGCGCCGGGGCGAGCTGCGCATCAGCGTGCCGATCGGCTACGTCTGGCATCGCGAGATCGGCCTCGGTCTCGATCCCGACATGCGGATCCAGGAGGCGATCCGCCTGATCTTCGCCAGGTTCCGCGAGCTCGGCAGCGCCCGGCAGGTGCTGCTGTCGATGACGGCGGACCGGATTCACTTCCCGCGCCCCTGCGACGGCAGGACGCTGGTCGCCTTCGACTGGACGCCGGTCCGCTACCGCAACGTGATCGCCGTGCTGAAGAACCCTTTCTACGCGGGGGCCTACGCCTATGGCAAAAGCGAGAAGCGCACCACGCTTGTCGACGGCCGTGCCCGCAAGACCTACGGCCATGGCAAACCGCTCGAGACGTGGGATGTTCTGCTGAAGGATCACCATGAGGGCTACATCGACTGGGCGACGTTCGAGCGGAACCAGGCGCAGCTCGCCACCAATGCCTATGGCCAGGCGGGCGGCGTGAAGTCGGGCCGCGGCGGGCGCGCGCTGCTCGCAGGAATTCTCAGCTGCGGCCGCTGCGGCCGGCGCCTTGCGGTGTCCTATACGGGCCTGCCGCCGGGGCGCCCCGTCTACCGTTGCGACAAGCCCAATTTGATGCTGGGGTTGCCGCGTTGCCTGACGTTCGGCGGCTCCCGTGTCGATGCGGCCATCGCCGGGGAGATTCTCCGCGCCGTGGAGCCGATGGCGATCGAGGCGGCGCTGGAAGCCGAGCGGATGCACATGGAGAACCAGGGCGAACGACAGCGCATGGCGGAGCTGGAGCTGCAGCAGGCCAGTTACGAAGCCTCGCTGGCGGAGCGGCGCTACGCCGCCTGCGATCCCGACAACCGCCTCATCGCCGCGCAGCTCGAGAAGAGCTGGGAGACGGCGCTGCGGCGCGTGGAGGCGTGCGAGGCGCGAGTGGCTGCGGTGCGGACGCCAGAGGCGACCACCATCGTGCCGGACTTCGCCGGGCTCGCCGACGACCTCGCGGCCGCATGGAACGCGCCGGGCGTCCCGATGCGCGCCCGCCAGCAGCTGCTGCGCGCCCTCGTCACCGACATCATCGCCGACGTCGACGAGGCGGCGCGGGAGGTTGTCCTGACGATCCATTGGCGCGGCGGCCAGCACTCGCAGCTGCGGGTCAGGAAGCCGCGGTCCGGCGAGCACGGCGGTCGCACGCCCGAGGAAGCCCTGGCGGTGATGCGGAGCATGGCGGGGCGGTGGCCCGACGAGGACATCGCCGCGTCGCTGAACCGGATGGGCATGCGCACCGGCCAG
>DATKBU010000086.1:0-6583 GCA_035513815.1 Egibacteraceae bacterium | reverse complement strand
TGCGCGCCAGCGTAGCGGCGGGCTGGCCAGGCGCGGCGCTGGCAGACTGGCCGCATGCGGATGCGGACGCTGGTGGCTGTGGTTGCGCTCGGTCTTGTCGCCGGGGCCGGCTGCCAGCAGAGCGACGCTGAGCAGGCGGCTGACATCGTGCTGGGGGCGGGGTCGACTCAGGAGCAGCGACTGCTCGCCGCGATGACCGTCGCGGCGCTGGAGCGCGCGGGCATCACGGTCGACGCCCGCTTGGATCTCGGCGACACGCGAGGGCTGCGGCGTGAGGCCATGGGCGGGCGGATCGACCTGTACTGGGACTACACCGGAGCCGCCTGGGCACTTGGCCTGCGCCAGGAGTCGCCGGTCGCCGATGTCGACGAGTCCTTTGAGCTGGTCCGCTCCGCCGACCGTGGCCGCGGCCTGGAATGGCTGACCCCGACGCAGGCGAACGCCACGCTGGCGCTGTTCGTGCGCGCGGAGTCGTTGAGCGCGGACGATGCCGGCGAGGACGCCGGGGGGATGCAATGGCTTGCGCGAACCCTGTCGCGCGGCGACGCGTCACTGTGCGCCGACTCCGATTTCATCGCACGGCCTGGGGGACTCGATGACTTCGCGACCCTCTACGGGATCAATCTCGAGCAGCTCGATGTCGTCGCCGCATCCGAGGCGGAGGCCATCGACGCCGTCGCGGCGGGCGAGTGCTTCGCGGGCCTGGCCACCGCGACGTCCGGCGCAGCTCGGCTGAACGGGCTCGCGCCCGTCGCCGACGACCGCAAGGTGTTTCCCGCGTTCGTCGTCGCGCCGGTGGCCAGGGCGCGGGTCCTGGACCGAGTCGAGGGCCTCGACGGTGCGCTCCGCGCCGTGTCGGAGCGGCTGCGCACAGAGGATCTCGCCGAGCTCAACGGCCTGGTCGCCGCCGGAGGGGACATCGAGCAGGTGGCCCAGGACTACGTGAACAGCGTGCTGGGCCCTGTGCCCACCTGATTCCGGCCGCATCCTGGGTCAGCCGCCCGGCTCTGCAGTGCGTCGCGGGACGGGCGGGCGGGTACCACGGGCGCATGGCACAGCAGCTGATGCCAGCCGAGCCGGATCTGCCAGCGCTGCGAGCCGCAGCGGCCAGATGCCGGGCGTGCGAGCTGTGGCGGCTTGGGACCCAGACGGTGTTCGGCGCAGGGCCGGCGCACGCGAAGCTCATGCTCGTCGGCGAGCAGCCAGGCGATCGTGAGGACATCAAGGGCGAGCCGTTCGTGGGCCCTGCCGGGCGCCTGCTCGACCGGGCGCTCGGCGACGCCGGGATCGATCGCGGCGCGGTGTATGTGACCAACGCGGTGAAGCACTTCAAATGGACGGCGAAGGGGAAGCGGCGCATCCACGCCAAGCCAAACGTCGAGGAGATCAGGGCCTGCCGGCCGTGGCTCGATGCGGAGATCGACGCCGTCGGCCCGCAGGTCATCGTCGCGCTCGGCGCCACCGCCGCGAAGGCGCTGCTGGGGCCATCGTTCCGGGTGAGCCGCCAACGCGGCGAGGTGATCCAGCGCGGTGGCCTCACGCTGACCGCGACCGTGCACCCGTCGTCGATCCTGCGAGGCCCCGACGATGAGCGCGCCGCGGCCTACGCGGACTTCCGCGACGATCTCGTCACCGTGGCGAACCTGGTCGGGTGAGCGCGGCGCCGGCTGCGAGCCGCAACCGCTTGCGCGGTCATTGGTACGATTCCGAGCGGGTCCGCGGGCGATGGCAACGGCGCCCCCCGCACGTGACCGCTCAGACGGCGTCTGGCTGCGCTCTCGCGAGGGCCTTCGCGGTGTCGGCCCGCCATGGCAGGCGCCTGCTGCCGGGGTGATCCTCCGGGGCAGGCGAAATAGGCTAGAGGGCAGACGGTGCCCGTGATCGGGGAGTGCGCGGTGAGCGACGACGGACGCAAGCTGGAGCAGGTCATCACCGACGGGATGGCGAGCCAGCTGCCGGATTCCGACCCTGGCGAGACCGGGGAGTGGCTGGAGTCGCTCGACGGCGTGATCGAGCGAGCGGGCCGCGAGCGGGCGCGCTTTCTCATCCTCAAGCTGCTGGAGCAGGCGCGCGCCAAGCAGGTCGGCGTCCCTGCGCTGCGCTCGACCGACTACATCAACACCATCCCGCCAGAGCGCGAGCCGGACTTCCCCGGCGACGAGCACGTCGAGCGGCGCATCCGCGCCTACATCCGCTGGAACGCCGCGGTGATGGTGTCGCGGGCCAACCGGCCCGAGATCGGCGTCGGCGGGCACATCGCCACGTACGCCTCGTCGGCGTCGCTGTACGAGGTCGGCTACAACCACTTCTTCCGCGGCAAGGGCCCCGAAGACGACCGCGCGGGCGATCAGATCTTTATCCAGGGCCACGCCTCGCCCGGCATCTATGCGCGCGCCTACCTCGAGGGCCGCCTCACCGAGGAGCAGCTGGACCTGTTCCGCCAGGAGCGCACCCCCGGCGGGCTGTCCAGCTATCCCCACCCGCGCCTGATGCCGGAATTCTGGGAGTTCCCCACCGTGTCGATGGGCCTTGGGCCGATCAACGCGATCTACCAGGCGAGGTTCAACCGCTATCTGCATCATCGCGGGATCGCTGACACCTCGGACTCGCGTGTGTGGGCTTTCGTCGGCGACGGCGAGATGGACGAGCCGGAGGCCCAGGGCGCGCTGACGGTGGCCGCGCGCGAGGAGCTGGACAACCTCATCTTCGTCGTCAACTGCAACCTGCAGCGCCTCGACGGGCCGGTGCGCGGCAACGGCAAGATCATCCAGGAGATGGAGTCGCTGTACCGCGGCGCGGGCTGGAACGTCATCAAGGTGATCTGGGGCCGCGAGTGGGACGAGCTGCTGGCGCGCGATCCCGATCACGTGCTGGTCGAGCAGATGAACCGCACGCCCGACGGGCAGTTCCAGACGTACTCGGTGGAGAGCGGCGACTACATCCGCAAGAACTTCTTCGGGGCCGACCCGCGCCTGCTCAAGCTCGTCGAGCACCTCAGCGACGACGAGCTCACCAAGCTGTCGCGCGGAGGGCACGACTACCGCAAGGTCTACGCGGCGTTCAAGGCGGCGACCGAGCACGTCGGACAGCCGACCGTGATCCTCGCCCAGACGATCAAGGGCTGGACGCTGGGCCCTGACTTCGAGGCGCGCAACGCCACCCACCAGATGAAGAAGCTCAACCAGAAGGCCCTCAAGACCTTCCGGGACCGGCTGTACATGGAGATCACGGACGAAGAGCTGGAGGGCGACCTGCCTCCGTACTTCCACCCGGGGAAGGATTCCGACGAGATCGCCTACATGATGGAGCGCCGCCGCGAGCTCGGCGGGTTCCTGCCCAAGCGAGTGGTCCGGGCCGGGCCGATCAAGCTGCCGGACGCCAGCGTCTATGACGAGCTCAAGAAGGGTTCCGGAAAGCACGAGGTCGCCACCACGATGGCGTTCGTGCGCCTGCTGAAGGACCTGCTGCGCTCCGAGGACCTCGGCCGGCGCATCGTGCCGATCATCCCGGACGAGGCGCGCACGTTCGGCATGGACTCGCTGTTCCCGACGCTGAAGATCTACTCCCCGCACGGGCAGAACTACGAGGCCGTCGACCGCGAGATGCTGCTGTCCTACCAGGAGTCCAAGACCGGCCAGATCGTCCACGAGGGCATCACCGAGGTCGGCTCGATGGGCTCGTTCCACGCGGCCGGCTCCAGCTACGCGACGCACGGCGAGCCGATGGTGCCCGTGTACATCTTCTACTCGATGTTCGGCTTCCAGCGCACGGGCGACTCGATCTGGTCCGCCGCCGATCAGCGCTGCCGCGGCTTCCTGCTGGGAGCCACCGCGGGCCGCACCACCCTCAACGGCGAAGGGCTCCAGCACGAGGACGGCCATTCGCTGCTGCTGGCGGCCACGAACCCTGCGTGCGTCGCCTACGACCCGTCGTTCGCCTATGAGATCGCGGTGATCACGAAGGACGCGCTGCGGCGCATGTACGGCGAGGATCCCGAGGACGTCTTCTACTACATGACCGTCTACAACGAGCCGGTGATCCAGCCGGTGATGCCCGAGGGCTTGGATGAGTCTGAGATCCTCGCCGGGCTGTATCGCTACGCGCCTGCGCCGCAGCAGCGCTCGCATGCGGCGCAGATCCTGGCCAGCGGCACGGGCATCTGGTGGGCGCTGGAGGCGCAGCGCATCCTCGCAGAGGACTGGGACGTCGCCGCCGACGTGTGGAGCGCCCCCAGCTGGACCGAGCTGCGGCGCGACGCGCTCGACTGCGAGCAGTGGAACCGGCTGCACCCCACCGAGGAGCCGCGGCTCGCCTATGTGACCCGGGCGCTGCTGGACACCCCCGGGCCGACGATCGCGGTCAGCGACTGGATGAAGGCGGTGCCCGACCAGATCGGGCGCTGGGTGCCCGGTCCCTACTCGGTGCTCGGCACGGACGGGTTCGGACTGTCCGACACCCGGCCGGCGCTGCGCCGGCATTTCCAGGTCGATGCCGAGAGCGTGGTCGTCGCGGTCCTCGCCGAGCTGGCGTCCGCCGGCGAGATCAAGCGCGAAGCGGTCGCCGAGGCCATCCAGCGCTACGGGATCGACCCGGACGCCACGACGCACAAGCCCTAGGCGGGTCGGCCGGCGGATGGCGCTGGGCAAGGACTCCCGCTACCTGGAGGGGTTCGAACTCGGGGTGTGGCAGGCGAACTGCTACATCCTGGGCGACTTTGAGCTGGGCTCGGCCGTGGTCGTGGACCCCGGCGAGGGCGGGGACGAGGCAGTGCGCGCGCGGCTCGAGGCGCGAGGGGCGCGCTGCGAGGCCATCCTGCTGACCCACGGGCACCTGGATCATCTGTGGTCCGCCCCGGCGCTGGCCGCCGAGCTGGACGCGCCGGTGCTGCTGCATCCGGACGACCGCTGGCTGTGGGACAACCCGGCGGCGGCATTCGGGCCGCTTCCCAAGGAGGCTGTGGCCCAGCAGTTCGGGCTGGACTGGGATCCGCCCGCCGACGGGTTCGACGAGCTGCGCGACGGGCAGAGCCTGCATTTTGCGGGCTTCGGCTTCCAGGTGCGCCATACCCCCGGGCACACGCCCGGGTCGTGCGTGTTCCTGCTGACCGAGGTGGGCCAGGACGATCCCGTGCTGCTGTCGGGGGACCTGATCTTCGCCGGCTCGGTCGGGCGGACGGATTTCCCGCGCGGGTCGTGGGACGAGCAGATGGACTCGATCAAGCGCGTCGTGCTGCCACTCGACGACGCCACGCAGATCCATTCCGGTCACGGGCCGGTGACGACCGTGGGCCGCGAGCGGGCCGCGAACCCGTACCTGCAGGGCCTCGCGTAGCATCCTCGCCATGGCTTCCGCACCCGACCAGCCGGCTTCCGGCGCGCGCGCCGGCGTCCCGCCCGGCGTCAAGGGCGCTCCCGACTGGCTGCCGCCCGCCTCCGAGGTGTTCGACCGCGTCGAGGAGGCGTTCCTGACCGTCGCGCGCGTCGCGGGCTATCAGCGGATCCGCGTGCCCATCTTCGAGCACACCGAGGTGTTCCTGCGCGGCGTCGGCGAGTCGACCGACGTGGTGCGGAAGGAGATGTACACGTTCATCGACAAGGGACGGCGATCGCTCACGCTGCGTCCTGAGGGGACCGCCGGCGTGGTGCGGGCTGCGCTGGAGGCGGGTGTGCCGCGGGCCGGTGGGCTGCCGGTCAAGTGGGCCTACGCCGGGGAGTTCTTCCGCCAGGAGCGTCCCCAGGCGGGGCGGCAGCGCGAGTTCAACCAGGTCGGGATCGAGGCGCTGGGCTCGGATGACCCGATCCTGGATGCCGAGGTGGTGCTGCTCGGCTGGGAGGCGCTGCAGCGAGCCGGCGTGGCCGACCTGACGCTGCGGATCAACAATCTCGGCGATCCGGGCGATCGGCCGGCGTACCTGGAGCTGCTCCAGGCCCATCTCGACCGTTTCGACGACCTGCCGCCTGAGGTCGCCGAGCGCCGGCGGCTCAACCCGCTGCGCGCCTTCGACTCCAAGGCGGCGGGCATGGAGCGCATCATGGTCGGCGCCCCGCTGCTGGCTGACCATGTCTCGCCCGATGCCAAGGCGCACTGCGAGACCGTCCTGCGGCTGCTCGAGGCGGAGGGCGTGCCGCTGACCCACGATCCGCGCCTAGTCCGCGGGCTGGACTACTACACGCGCACCACCTTCGAATATCAGGCGGGAGGCCTGGGCGCCCAGAACGCTGTCGGCGGCGGCGGGCGCTACGACGGGCTGGCCGAGGACCTTGGCTGGCCGGAGCGGTTCCCTGGGATCGGCTGGGCCCTGGGCGTGGACCGCACGGTGCTCGCGCTGCAGCTCGCCGGTCGCGCGCCGCAGGCCGGCCCGCGCGCGGACGTGTTCGCAGTGACGACGGACGCCACCCTGGCGCCGGCGGCGTTCTCGCTGGTGGCCCGGCTGCGGCGCGCAGGGGTCGCCGCCGACCTGGCGTTTGATGCGCGCAGCCTGAAGGCGCAGCTGAAGGTCGCCGACCGCTCGGGCGCGCGCTGGGCTCTGATCCTGGGACCCGCCGAGGCCGAGCGCGGCGCGGTCACGCTCAAGGATCTGGGC
>DATKBU010000085.1:0-2213 GCA_035513815.1 Egibacteraceae bacterium | reverse complement strand
GCGTCGGCGTCCAGCAGGCCCGCGGAGTCGCGCAGGCGCAGGCCGGTGTCGTGATAGCCGAGCTGCAATGCATGGCGCGCCAACAGGTACAGCAGCGCCGTGGGCGGGCCGTCAGAGAATTCTCGCTGCGCGTAGAGGGCGTCCAGCGAGGTCCCCGCTGCGTCGATCAGCCATTGCAGGTAGTTGCGGCCGTCGTCGGTGTATGCGCGGATCGGCTCGCTCTCCGACAGCGGCCGGTCGTCCACGATCGGGCCTGACAGCAGGTTGTGCGTGCCGAAGAACAGCTTTCCCAGAAGGTCTGGCGGCTCTTCGCCGTCGTAGCCGAAACGCGTGAGCAGGTCGGTGCCGGACTGCACGATCCCGCCGACGATCAGCGCGGCGAGCAGCCCGCCGAGGCCCCCGAGGCGCAGCTTGTTGTACAGCGCCTCGACGCTCTCGGCGTAGCGCTGGGAGAACTCGACCGAGCCCGAGTGCAGCCCGACGATGTCCAGCAGGGTCGTGTGCGGGTCGCCCGCCCTCCCGGTGTGCGCGACCCCGTCGGCCATCCCCGCCCAGTCGGCGTCGGCCAGCCGGAGCAGCCCGTACAGCCGCTGCAGGTACGGGTCCGGGCCGCGCGCGAGCACGCGGTGGTCGACGTCGCGGTCTCCGCCGCGCATCCAGCCCATGCGCGAGTAGGCCGTGGCGGGCAGGACCCCGTACGGCTGGTCGCCGATGCGCACTGCGGGGATCGCGCCGCGCCCGCTGACGAAGTTGATGAAGAACTCGCGCGTGTGCTCGATGGCATCCCCGCCGAGCACCGGGTCCATCATCGTCTCCATCCAGTACCCGAGGGTGGCCGGCCACAGCGCGGTATTCAGCGCGCGGACGTCGGCCTGGTCGCGCCCGCCGCTGTGGCGCACGTCGGCCAGCCTGTCGGGGTCGATGCCCAGGTACTCGGCCAGCCACTGGCCGTCGCGCTTGTCGAGCCAGTCCAGCTCGCGGGCGAACAGCGGACCGGACGCTCGGTCGTCGAACGTGCCGTCGGCGTCGTCGTCTGCCGAGCGCTGGGCGTCATGGCCCTCGGTGTTGTTGGTCGGCGTGCCCTGCGGGAGCAGGCTCAGCCCGCTCGGCCCGAAGCGATGGTGGTCCAGCAGGGTCTCCAGCTCGGCCTTGGACTCCTCGGCGTCTGCGCTCAGCCGCAGGCCGACGACCAGCACGCGGTCGAACCCGGCGGCGCTGCCCTCGTCGAGGGGGACCCGCAGTCCCATCCCGTCGGCGACCGCGCGGTCGAAGTCGACCATCCAGCGCATCGCGTCGGGCACGAGCAGCTCGCCGTTGTCGTCGTGGCGCAGCTGCTCGGCCTCGGGCAGCGACGGGTCGGGTCCCGCCACCAGCGGGCTGGCGACCGGGTTGCCGACGGCGACGACGGGCGGCGCGCCGTCGCGGTAGCCCAGGAACATGAAGCGGTCCGGCAGCAGGGCGGCCGTGGGCGCCCGCGACCACGACTGCTGCGTCACGTCGAGTTCGCCGGGATCACCCAGGACGACGAAGGCGACGTCGACGTTCACGTCGGTGCGCGACAGCGGCGCGGGCAGAGCGCGGTCGAGATTGACCGGCCGGTAGTCCTCGGCGATGACCGCGGCGCGCGCCGCGCCGACGGCCGCCTCCAGCGCCGCGCCGGCCGCGTCCACCTCGTCGCCGCTGCCGTCAGCGAGCCACACCGCGCGCCAGTAGGCGACGGCGGCCGCCGCCTCGGCCGGGTCCAGCGGCGCGGTCGTCACCACGACCAGGATGAGGTCCTCGCGCCGCGGCTTCGTCGGCGCCGCCTCTGAGTTCGCGGGACGGTACGTGCGGGCGATCCACTCGGCGCGACCCGATCCGTGGCTGGCGACCAGTCCGCGCCAGGCGGCCCGCTCCTCGTCGGAGATCCCGCCCGCCGCCCAGTGCTCGGCCCAGTAGCGGCGGGCGCTTTCGACCTCGGTCTCGCTGAGCGTCGCCTCGAACGTGTCCACTGAGCAGTCGTCGGGATACACGCGCACCCACAGCTCGTCGCGCTCGCCGCCGTCGGCGGCGACGGTCTTGAAGCGCGTCTCGACTCGCACCGGCAGCAGCAGGATCGGCAGGGAGTCGTCCAGCTCGCCGATGCCCTTGCTCGGATCGGTCAGCGGCGCGAGCTGCCCGAGCGCCCCGCGCAGCGCCTCGTCCGCGCGGACGCGCGCCTCGGCGCGCTCGGC
>DATKBU010000084.1:0-3729 GCA_035513815.1 Egibacteraceae bacterium | reverse complement strand
GCGCCCGGCAATCCGCCGGGCAGGCGGCCTGCGGCACGCCGACCAGGACCGCGGCGCGCACCTGCTCGGCGACGTAGGCGTCAGCGTCGGCGCGCGAGAGCCGACCTCCGCAGCGCCGGTAAGCGGTCAGAAAGCTATCCGTGCCCGCGCAGTGGACCCACAGCAACAGGTCGGGGTCGTCGGCGCGGTACGCCACGCCTGATTCCGGCTCGTTCCCGGCGATCCGCTCGTGCACAGCTCTGATCCGGGCGGCTGCATCGAGCGCCTCCGACGTGGTCCCGTACGTGATCGCGGCCATGTACTCGCCGGTGCGCGCCAGGCGCCCCCAGGGATCATCGCGGTACTGCGAGTGCTGCACGACGCCTGCCATCGCCAGCGGATGAAGCGCCTGCAGCATCAGCGCGCGGAGCCCGCCGAGAGCCATCGCCGGGTCCCCATGGATTCTCCAGGACACACTGGCCGGGCCGAACAGGCCCGGATCAGGCTCGACCGGGCGCCCCGCGCTGGTCTGCCCCGGGATCACTCCGCAATGATGGCGCCGCGCGCGGGGATCGGCAGCGGCGCAGCCGCGCCGCGCGATGCCCAGCCATCCGCCCACTCGGATGTTGCACGCCGATGAGGCCGATTAGGCTGAGTGGTCATGCAGCCCGAGGACCCATTCGAGCGATGGTCCCAAGACCCCCATCTGGCGCGGGTCGATCAGCAGATGCGCGCCGAGCTGCGCGCCGATGCCGAGGAGGACGAGCGACTGGCCGTGCAGGCGCTGCTGCGAGGCCGCGGCCTGGCGGACGTCGCCCGAGAGCTCGCCGCTCGCGGCGACACCGTGTCGGTCGCGATCGCCGACCGCTCCTTCACCGGCGCCGTGACGCACTCCGCCGGCGACCTGGCGTGCATCACCTCGGCGGTGGGCGAGCTCGATGTGCGACTGACCGCCCCCGTCGTGGTGACGGTCCTCAAGCGTTCTTCCGAGGGCGGGCGCGGGAAGGGACACGGTCCCGCGACGTTCAGGGCGCGGCTGTCGGAGCACGAAGCAGCGGGGGGCGCCGTCGAGCTCGGCGCCCTCTGGGCGCCGCCGCTGGTCGGCCGGATCGCTGCCGTCGCTGAGGATCACGTCGTGCTGGACTCGGCCGGGCTGCGCAGCTACGTGAGCCTGGCCAGCGTCGCCTACGCCTTGCAGCGCCGCTGACGGTGGGCCGGCTGCGCTGCGCCGTGGTGACGGGGGCCAGCACCGGCATCGGCCAGGCGGCGGCGCGGGAGCTCGCCAGGCTGGGGTTTCGGGTCTTCGGGGGGGTTCGCAGCGAGGCGGACGCCGAGGCCGCGCGGCGTATCGGGCTGTCGCCGGTGCGCCTGGACGTAACCGATGAACCGCAGGTCCAGCGCGTCCGCCAGCGCCTTGAGGACGAATCCGATGGCCGTGTCGACGTGCTGGTCAACAACGCCGGCATCGGGGTTGCGGGACCGCTGGAGTCGGTGGAGGTCGAGGCCCTGCGGCGCCAGCTGGACGTGAACCTGCTCGGCGTCCATCGCATGGTTCGAGCGCTCGCGCCGATGCTGATCGCCGCCGGAGGGCGAATCGTCAATATCAGCTCGATCTCCGGGCGCATCGGCTATCCGTACCTGGGCGCCTACGCGGCCAGCAAGCACGCGCTGGAGGGCTACAGCGACGCGCTTCGCCGAGAGCTGTCCCCCCATGGAGTGCGCGTCGTCGTGGTCCAGCCGGGCGTGATTGACACGCCGATCTGGGGCAAGTCGGCGCTGAGCGCCGAGCAGGTCGCGGCGCTGCCCGAGCGCTACCGCCGCGAGGCGGGAAGGGTCCTGAGCGGGTTGGACCGCACCGGTCTGCGAGCCCCCTCGCCGGAGCGGGTCGCGCGGGTCATCGGGCGCGCGGCCACCGCCGCTCGGCCCCGCGCCCGCTACGCGCTGCCCCTAGGCACCAGGATTCAGGCCCGTCTCGTGCCCCTCGTGCCCGAGGCCCTTATCGATTGGGCTGCGGATCGGGCGCTTGGCCGGCGCTGACGCAGCAGCCAGGCCCAGCGCGGGCTACACCCTGGCCAGCGCCGCGACGCGAACGCCTCGAATTGAACTGGTCCGGACCAATCGGCGATGATGTCGCTGAGCACTCGCTCGCGGGCTGCCGCCTGCTGGTGCGGGTATGTCAGACTGCGCCAGCAAGCAAGGGGGATCCCACATGTCGATGAGCGAGAGCGGATCGCCCAGCCGCCGGGTGCGCCAGTGAGCATCCTTCTGACCGGCGGCGCCGTGGTGACGCCGCAGCAGACGCTGCGCTCCGGCTGGGTCTTGATCCGCGACGGCGTCATCGCCGAGGTCGGCGGCGGCGCGCCGCCGCCCGGCGTCACCGCCGCGAGGGACCTCGGCGGGTCCTGGGTCGTCCCGGGCTTCATCGATATCCATACGCACGGGGGCGGGGGCGCATGGCTGTCCAGCCCAGACTCGGACGAGGTGCGGCGCGCCGCTCGATTCCATCTCGAGCACGGCACAACTCGGCTGCTCGCCAGCATCGCGACCGCGCCGGAGGAGCAGATGCTCGCCGCGGCTGCGACGGTCGCCGACCTCATCGCCGAAGGCGACGCCGCCGCGGCGCCGCTGGTCGGGATCCACTTCGAGGGGCCCTTCCTCAGCCCGGCCCGCTGCGGCGCGCAGGACCCAAGCGCGCTGCAGACACCTGACGTCGCGCTGCTGGACCGGCTGCTGGCCGCCGGCCGCGGCACGGTCCGCACCATAACGATCGCTCCGGAGCTGCCCGGCGGCATGGATCTGGTGCGGCGGGCAGTCGCGGCCGGCGTGATCCCCGCCGTCGGTCACACCGACGGCGCCTACGCCGACGCGATCGAGGCCATCGACGCGGGGGCGCGGCTCGCCACGCACCTGTTCAATGCGATGCCGCCCCTGCATCACCGCAGCCCTGGGCCGATCGCTGCCCTCCTGCACCGTCGGGAGGTGGTCTGCGAAGTGGTCTGCGATGGGGTGCATCTTGACCCGGCCATAGTGCGTCTCATCTTCGCCAGCGTCGGCTCCGCCCGAGTCGCCCTCATCACGGACGCGATCGCGGCCGCCGGAGTCGGCGACGGCGACTACCAGTTCGGCCGCCTGAGGGTGACCGTCGAGGACGGACACGCGCGGCTTGCGGGCGGGGGCGCGATCGCGGGCAGCACGCTGACCATGGATGCCGCATTCCGTCGCGCGGTCACCGAGGTCGGATTGTCGGTCGAGGACGCCGTGGTCGCAGCATCCTCAACTCCCGCTCGTCTCCTCGGGCTTGAACGCGCGGGATCGATTGCACCCGGCAACGACGCTGACCTCGTGATCCTCGACGATGGTCTGCGAGTCAGCGGCGTCCTCTGCCGCGGCGCCTGGGTCTGAGGCTCGCTCGTCGCCAAGAAAACCTGGGGCGCGCGTCGGGCCCGGGTTAGCATCCAGGCGGCTAGTGGTCTAGAGCACTGGGAGTCACGCGCCGGGGAGGGACGCATGGCATCGGTCGAGGTCACGTTCACCAACGAGGTCGGCCTTCACGCCAGGCCCGCTGCCCTGTTCACGCAGGCGGCGTCGCGCTTCGCCGCGACCGTTCAGGTGAGCAAAGCCGGCGCGGAGGCCAACGCCAAGTCGCTGCTGTCGCTGCTGAAGCTTGACGTCCGCAAGGGCGACACCGTGACGATCAGCGCCGACGGCGAGGACGCTGACGACGCGGTGGACGAACTCGCGGCTCTTGTC
>DATKBU010000083.1:0-10895 GCA_035513815.1 Egibacteraceae bacterium | reverse complement strand
ACATAGGCCTGCCTCCTTGGATCGGCGGCGCTGCCGACGGCGTCCGGCAGCACCAGCTGAAGCGCCAGCGTGAGGGCTGCGATCACGCCGATCGCCGGCGGCAGCACCGTGCGGGGACGCAGACGCGAATCGACGACCGGCGCGGTCAGTCCTCGGACCAGCAATGCCAGCACGACGATCAGACTGGCCACGCGCAGCGAGCTCAGCAGCGCAGTCTTGCCTGACCCAAGTCCCGACGCCGCAGGCAGGAGCCCCGCGACGCCCACCGTGGCGCCCGCGAACAGCGCGATCGCGCAGCCGATCCACAGCACGCGGGTCTCCCCGGACATTCGCCAGCGCAGCATGCACAGCAGTCCCGCCGCAAGGCCCACGACGACGCTGGCAGCGATCATGAGCACGCCGCCGACTGAGCCTTCCGCGGCTCCAGCGCCCGCCGACGCCTGCAGCCACATCGCGCCGATCCAGAGCACGCAGAGAGCGCCCGCCCCTACAATAAAGGGACGAGTCGTATCGGTCCCGCCCGAAGTACCCGTTCGACGTCGATCCTGCCCGCGATAGGGCAGAGTAGGCGTACTCGGGCTGGGCGGGATTGCCCCCCGGGCCCGCTTAGCGCTCACGGTTCTAGAGGTTACTCTGTGTGATCACGACTGTGAGTAGCACGAACTGACTATTTCTTGGCGACACAGTGCGTGCACGATATTGACATTCAGTAAGCTCGCGCATCCAGCGTCGCTTGCTCTCGCCACGGCCAGGCACTCGCCTTCGGCCGCGCAGGCTGGGATCTCAAGGCTTCCTGCAAGCGCTCGGTATCCTGCGCGAGCAACCATCCGCCAGGAGCGAACAGTGTCCGAGCAGCAGATCGTGGTCAAAGACCCCCAGGGAGCCAGCGCCGCTCTGCCCGCCGGCGCAAGCGCGGGCGACGCGCTGAAGGCCCTCGGCGCCATCCGCGGCCAGGTGCTGGCCGCGAACGTGGACGGCCAGGTCCGGGATCTCGGAACGCCGATCAGCGACGGGGCGACAGTCGCGCCGGTGCCCGCGGACTCCGATGAGGGCCGTGAGATCCTGCGGCATTCCGTGGCGCACATCATGGCCCAGGCGGTCACCGATCTGTTCACGGACGCGAAGTTCGCGATCGGCCCGCCCATCACCGACGGGTTCTACTACGACTTCGACGTGGCGGAGCCGTTCACCCCTGAGGATCTGCAGCGCATCGAGGATCGGATGCACGAGATCGTCCGTGCCGATCAGGTGTTCCGCCGCCGGGACCTGTCGAAGGCCGAGGCGCTGGAGCTGTTCGCTGATCAGCCCTACAAGCTGGAGATCATCGAGGGTGTGGACGAGGCGGAGGGCGCTGCCGGGCAGGTTGTCAGCGTCTACGAGAATGTGCGCGATCGCGACGGCGATGGCCAGGCGTGGGTCGACCTGTGCCGCGGCCCGCACATCCCCACCACCAAATGGGTGCCCGCGTTCGCACTGCAGCGCGTCGCCGGCGCGTACTGGCGCGGGGATGAGTCCAATCCGATGCTCCAGCGCATCTACGGGACGGCATGGGAGTCGCGCAAGGCCCTGGCGGCCCATCTCGAGCAGCTTGAGGAGGCGCGCAAGCGCGACCACCGCAAGCTCGGGCGTCAGTTGGAGCTGGTCGCCTTCCCCGAGGAGCTCGGCCCCGGCATCGCGATCTTCTTGCCCAAGGGCGCGATCGTGCGCAAGGAGATGGAGGACTGGATCCGCGCCGAGACGCTGCAGCGCGGCTACCAGCCGGTGTACACGCCGCACATCGGGCGCGAGGAGCTGTGGCAGATCTCGGGGCACCTGGAGAACTACGGCGACCTCATGTTCCCCGGCATGGAGGTGGAGGCGGCGACCTATCGCCTGAAGCCGATGAACTGCCCGTTCCACATCCTCGCGTTCACCTCCCGCACCCGCAGCTATCGCGAGCTGCCGCTGCGGCTGAGCGAGCTGGGCACGGTGTACCGGTACGAGCGCTCAGGGGTGGTCAACGGCTTGCTGCGCGCCCGCGGCTTCACCCAGGACGACTCGCACATCTTCTGCCGCCCCGAGCAGCTGGTGGGCGAGATCGCCGGCTGCATCACCTTCGCCCGCGACGTGCTGCGCACGTTCGGGCTCGGGGACCCGTCGCGTGTGGCGGTGTCCACCCGCCCGGCGCAGAAGGCGATCGGCACTGATGAGCAGTGGGCGCACGGCGAGGCGGCGCTGAAGGAGGCGGCGGCGGCGTCGGGCCTGGACTACACGATCGACGAGGGCGAGGGCGCGTTCTACGGCCCTAAGATCGACGTGCATGCGCGCGACGCCATCGGACGAGAATGGCAGCTGTCGACGATCCAAGTCGACTTCAACCTGCCGGCGCGCTTCGACATGGCGTACACAGGCACGGACGGCGCGCCGCACCAGCCGATCATGGTCCATCGCGCCCTGTTCGGCTCGATCGAGCGCTTCTTCGCGGTGCTGCTCGAGTCCACCGCCGGGGCGTTCCCGGCTTGGCTCGCGCCGATCCAGGCCGTCGTGGTGCCAATCGCCGACCGCCACCACCCCTACGGGGACCAGGTGGTGGCGCATCTGGCGGCGCAAGGCCTGCGCGCCGAGCTGGACGATTCCGACGAGACGATGGGCGCCAAGATCCGCCGTCACCAGATCGCCAAGGTGCCCTACCAGCTGATCGTCGGCGACGACGAGGCTGCTGAACGGACGGTCTCCGTACGGCCCCGGGCGGGCCAGCAGCGCAAAGGCGTGGCGCTGGACGACTTCGCCGCCGAGCTCGCCCGCGAAGTGGCAGCCCGCGAGGCGCTGCCCGCGTCCTCCGGCGCGTGAGCTCTGTGGATCCGGCGGACCGGCGGGTCGACGAGCAGCGGATTGACGAGCTGCAGCGGCTGTGGACGCCGTGGCGCATGTCCTACATCCGCGACCCCGACCGGCGGGCGACCGGCTGCCCGTTCTGCGCGCTGCCCGCGCGTGGGCCCGAGCTTGACCGGGAATCGCTCATCCTCTACCGCGGACCCACCGCGTACGCGATCCTCAACGCGTTCCCGTACAACCCGGGCCACATCATGGCCGTGCCCTACCGTCATCTGTCCGAGTACGAGGACTTGACCGCCGAGGAGGCGTCCGAGATCGCCGAGCTGTGCCAGCGCAGCGTCCGCGCGCTCAAAGCGTCGAGCGCGGCGGCGGCGTTCAACATCGGGATGAACGTCGGCCAGACCGCCGGCGCCGGGATCGCCGATCACATTCACCAGCACGTGGTCCCGCGCTGGGGCGGCGATACGAATTTCATGCCCGTCATCGGTCAGACGCGCGTCCTGCCCGAGCTGCTCGAGGAGACGTTCGACCGCCTCGCTCCGATCTTCGGCCAGGTCTAGCGACGTGGCCATCAACGCCTACGCGCGCGGCGTGACCGATCGCTTCGTCCTGCCGCTCGCGAAAGGGCTGGTGCGCCTCGGCGCAACCGCGAACGCGGTCACGCTGACCGGCCTGGGCGCGACGCTCGCCGGCGTCGCAGTGGTCCTCGCGGCCTCGCAGCGCCTCGGGGCGGTGATCCTGGCGCTGGCCACCCTCACCGATGCGTTCGACGGCACCGTGGCGCGACTGCGCGGGGAGGCCTCGAAGCTCGGGGCGTTCAGTGACAGCGTGGCCGACCGGATCGGTGAGGCCGCCATCTTCGGCGCGATCGCGTGGCTGCTGCGCGACGACGCCCTGTTCTTCGGCCTCGCGATCACGGCGTTCGCCGGCGCGCAGATCACGTCCTACATACGAGCCAAGGCCGAGTCACTGGGCTGGCAGGCCACGGTCGGACTGGTGGAGCGCCCCGAGCGGATGATGGTGGTGGTGCCGGCGCTGTTCTTCGATGTCGTCCCGCTGGCCGCTGCGGTGCTCGCCGCTGGCACGCTGATCACCGTCGCGCAGCGTGTGCGCGCCGTCATCCGGCAGGCGAGCGCGCCATGACAAGAGTCGGCTACCGGGGATCAGGGCTGCCCGGCGCGGCTGTCCAGCGCCATCCCGGCGCGGCTGATCGGGTGCCGCGCGACCCACGGCGCGAGTCGCTGAGGCTGCGCCTGACCGCGCTGGCCTGGGATATCGGATGGGAGGCGGCCAGGCGTATGCCGGAGCGGGCGGCATTCGCCGGGGCGGACGCGCTTGGGCGGCTCGCGTGGCGGGTAGCGCGCGGCGCCCGCCAGCGGGTGCGCGCCAATCTGTCCCGCGTCGTGCCGTCGGACCAGCTCGGATCCGCAGTGCGTGATGCGTTCCGCTCATACGCGCGCTACTGGGCCGAGTTGTTCCGAGCCGCCGACCTCGATCCCGACGATCTCGACTCCAGGACAACCGCTGACGGGATGGAGCGGCTCGACGCCGTGCTCGACGAGGGCGGCGGCGCGATCGTTCTGCTTGCCCATCACGGCACCTGGGATATCGCTGCGGTCTGGGCGGAGAGCCACGGGTATCACCTGGCCGTCGTCGCGGAGATCCTGCGCCCGCGTCGTCTGTTCGCGAAGTTCGTGCGAGCGCGGGAGGCGGTGGGGCTTGACGTCGTGCCGCTGCGCCGAGGAAAGGGCCTCGTCGAGCGACTTCAGGGAACGCTGGCGGACAACCATCTCGTCGGCCTGCTCAGCGATCGCGACCTGTCCGGGCGCGGCTCGCTCGTGGAGCTGTTCGGCGAGCAGTGCCGTCTCCCGGCGGGGCCGGCCGTGCTCGCGCGCCGAACCGGGTCGCCGGTGGTGCCGATCTCGATGCTGCACCGGCCCGGCCGGCGCTGGCATCTTCAGGTGCTCGAGCCGCTTCGCATCGCCGACCTCGAGGTCGACGCCGGGATGCAGCAGATCGCGGGGGCGATCGAGCGCCTGGTGCTGCTCGACCCGGCGCAGTGGCATGCCTTCCAGCCGATCTGGTCCGCCGATCGCTCCGCGGGTCGCCGACCTGACTCCGCGCCAGCCGAGCCGGCGAGCGCACGGCGCTCCGATCCGCCGCCGGCGGACAGTGAGCGGCTGAGCGCCGCGGAATCGGGCGACGCCGTGGTTCCAAGCGCCCCGGAATCGGGCGAGGCCGCGCCGCCGGGCGGCGCCTCCTCCCCGCGCGGCGCCGCGTCATGAGGATCGCGCTGGTCTGCCCCTATGACTGGTCCAGGCCGGGGGGAGTGCAAGGCCACATCGCCAGCCTTGGGGCCTACCTGGCGGCCGATCACGAGGTCCGCGTCTTCGCGCCCGGCGCGGATCGCAGCCTGGCTGCGCGCCGAGCGCTGGCGCTGCAGCGCCCGCCCGTGCGCCTCGTCGGACGGCCGCTTCCGTTGCCCTACAACCGGTCGGTCGCGCCTGTGTCCCTGTCGCCGCTGTCGGCGCGACGAGTGGTGCGCGAGCTTCGCGAGTTCGCTCCGCACGTCGTCCATGTCCACGAGCCCTTCGCCCCGCTGGTCTCCGCAGCTGCCGCCGCGTTCGGCCCGCGCCCGATCGTCGGCACCTTCCACGCATGGTCGTCGTCGAATCGCGCCTACCGCGCGATCGCGCCGGTTGCGCGGCGCGTCGCCGTCCGACTCGATGCACGGGTGGCCGTCTCGCCGGCCGCGCAGGAATTCGCCGCTGGGGCGCTTGGCCTGCCGATGGGCGCGATCCGGGTCATCCCCAACGGCGTGGACGTCGCCGCCTACGCCTCTGCGGCGCCGATCCCCGAGCTGGTCGATCCGCAGCGCCCGCTGCTGCTGTTCGTCGGCCGGCTGGAGCCGCGCAAAGGATTGGATGTGGCGGTTCGCGCGTTCCTGCGCCTGCGCTCCTCGCACCCCGGAGTGCGGATGTGCGTGGTCGGCGAAGGCGCCGAGCGCGAGCGCTGCCAGCAGATGATTCCCACAGCCCTGCGCCCGGACGTGCTGTTCGTGGGGCGGGTCGACGAAGCCGAGAAGCCGCGCTACCACGCCAGCGCTGATCTGTACCTCGCTCCGAACTCCGGCGGCGAGTCATTCGGTGTCGTGCTGCTCGAAGCCATGGCCGCCGGCCTGCCGGTGGTGGCGTCGGACATCTCTGGCTATCGCACGGTCCTGCGGGACGGGCGCCAGGGCCGCCTTGTCGCCCCCGGCGACGCCTTCGCGGTCGCGGCGGCGGCGGCGACGCTGCTGGACAATCCCCGGCTGCGCAAAGCGATGGCGGAGGAGGGGCGGCGCACCGCCGCCGAGTACGACTGGGCGGTCGTGGGCGCACGGGTCGCGGAGCTTTACCGAGCGGTGCGTCGCGCGCGAGGCTCGAGTACGTAGACTCATCCCCGGCTGGAGATCTTTCACGACAGGAGGCTGGCATGGGCTGGCTCATCGCCGCAGCGGTCATCGGCGCGCTCGGGGTGTTCGTCGCGTTCGGCTACAACAGCCTCATCGCGCTGCGCAACCTGGTTCAGGAGTCGTGGGCGCAGATCGAGGTCCAGCTCAAGCGCCGTCACGACCTCATCCCGAACCTGGTCGAGACGGTCAAGGGCTACGCCGCCCACGAGCGCGCTACGTTCGAGAACGTGACCCAGGCCCGTGCCGCCGCGATGGCCGCCGGCGGCACGCCCGACCAGGCGCGTGCGGAGAGCCAGCTGACGCAGGCGCTGTTCAATCTGCGGGCCATCGCCGAGAACTACCCGGAGCTGCGCGCCAGCGAGAACTTCCAGGCGCTGCAGGCTGAGCTGGCAGCGACCGAGGACGGCATCGCAAGCTCGCGGCGGACCTACAACGACACCGTCCGCCGTTACGACACACGGCGGCAGTCGATCCCCTGGAACATGCTGACCGGTCTCGGCGACTTCCCGCCGTTCCAGTACTTCGAGGCCGACCCGGACAGCCGCAGCCCGGTCAAGGTCGAGTTCTAGAGGGCTCGCGCCCGCCGCCGCTCCACCTGTCCGGACGGAGGGCTGCCCCTGCCGCGAGCGGGGGCTTTTGGCCCGTACACTCGAAGCGCTTTCTCGAACACGAAACCCAGCAGGAGCCCGCCAGTGCGCCGTCTCATATGCGCTGCGGCTCTGCTCGGGCTGCTCGCCGCTGCATGCAGCGGGAGCGAACCCGAGGCGGAGCCCGTCGCAACGCAAAGCCCGGCTGTGTCGCCGACCGAGTCGCCCACACCGACTCCTACACCCACGCCCACGCCGGACACCGCTCCGCTGACGGGCCTGCCCGTGGACGACCCCGCCGTGCTGGAGCGACCGGTGCTGGCGGCGAAGATCGACAACGCTCCCAAGGCGCGCCCGCAGGTCGGGCTAGAGGTGGCCGACGTCGTGATCGAGGAGCTTGTCGAGGGCGGGACCACCCGCTTCATCGCGCTCTACCACTCCGTCGACCCGGGCCAGATCGGACCCGTGCGCTCCGGGCGCGAGGTTGACGCCAACCTGCTTCCCGCTTTCCAGCCGGTGCTGGCGATTTCGGGCGCCGCCGCGCCGGTGAACCGCGACTTCGCCAACGCCGGGCTTCTCGTGCTGTCCTACGACGCCGGGCACCCGGCTTTCTCGAACGATCCCGGGCGCCCCCGGCCGCACCATGTGATCGGCAGCACCGAGGCGCTGTGGGCGGCGGCGCCGGATCTGCCGCCGGCCGCTCTGGCCTGGCCATTCGACGCCGCGGCTCAGCCCGGCGGCGAGGAGGCGCTCGAGGTCGCGCTGCGGTTCTCGCCAGCGGCCTCGGCGACCTGGACCTGGGACGCCTCGCGCAGGGAGTGGCTTCGCGCGCAAGGCGCTGAGCCGCACATGACCGCTTCTGGGGAGCAGATCGCCGCGTCTACCGTGATCGTCCCGAAGATCGTTGTGACGCAAGGAACTCGAGTCGACTCGGCCGGCAACCCGACCGCGAACCTCCAGGTGGTCGGAGACGGCGAAGCGCTGATCCTTCGCGACGGACAGGTTTTCGAGGCGCGCTGGTCCAAGGCCGCCCCCGGCGAGCAGTTCCAGTGGCTGACCCCATCCGGCGCGGCGTTTCCGCTCGCGCCGGGGCGCAGCTGGATCGAGCTGCTGCCGGTCTCCGGTCAGGTCGACGTCCTCGGCCCAGGCACGCCCGCGGCCAGCGCTTCCGAAGGCTGACGCTTCCGAAACGCCACCGCGCCCTTCCGCGGCGGCGGTAGGATTCGGGGTATGGAAGCTGCCGAAGGAGTCCACGGAACTGACCGCGTGAAACGCGGGCTCGCTGACATGCTCAAGGGCGGCGTCATCATGGACGTCGTCACGGCAGATCAGGCCAAGGTCGCGGAAGAGGCCGGCGCGGTCGCAGTCATGGCGCTCGAGCGCGTCCCTGCTGACATCCGCCGCGACGGGGGAGTGGCGCGCATGTCCGATCCGGACATGATCGAGGCGATCATGTCCGCTGTGACCATTCCGGTCATGGCGAAGGCGCGCATCGGGCATTTCGTCGAGGCCCAGGTGCTGCAGTCGCTCGGCGTCGACTACGTCGACGAGTCCGAGGTGCTGACCCCGGCCGACGAGGCCCACCACATCGACAAGCACACCTTCACGGTGCCGTTCGTGTGCGGGGCGACCAACTTGGGCGAGGCACTGCGGCGCATCGCCGAGGGCGCGGCGATGATTCGCTCCAAGGGCGAGGCCGGCACGGGCAATGTCGTCGAGGCGGTGCGCCACATGCGCGCGATCGGCGGTGGCATCCGCCGGCTGGCGACGCTGCGCACTGACGAGCTGTACGCCGAGGCTAAGGAGCTGCGCGCTCCGGTTGACCTGGTCGCCGAGGTCGCAGAGGCGGGCACGCTGCCGGTCGTGCTGTTCACGGCCGGCGGGATCGCCACGCCGGCGGACGCGGCGCTGATGATGCAGCTGGGCGCCGACGGGGGCTTCGTCGGCTCCGGAATCTTCAAGTCCGGTGATCCGGCGAAGCGCGCGCGCGCGATCGTCGAGGCGACGACGTACTGGAACGATCCGGACGTGATCGCCAAGGCAAGCCGGAATCTGGGCGAGGCCATGGTGGGCATCAACCTCGACGACCTCGACGCCTCGCAGCGCCTGGCCTCCCGAGGCTGGTGACCGCGACCGAGCGCATACCCGGCGAGCAGCTGGCGTCCCGGCGGCCCGCTCAGGCACGGGATCAGTCCGCTTCATGGCTGTCCCCGATCGAGCCCGCGGCCGGATCGTCGGGGGATGCGCCGCTGATCGGCGTGCTGGCGCTCCAGGGTGACGTTCTGGAGCATGTGCGAATGCTCCAGGGGGCGGGCGCTCGCCCTGTGCCGGTTAAGCGGGCCGACGACCTCGACGCCCTCGACGGGATCATCATCCCCGGCGGGGAATCCACGACCATCGGCAAGCTCGCTGAGATGTACGGGCTGCTCGACCCATTGCGAAAGCGTCTGGCCGATGGCATGCCCGCGTTCGGGACATGCGCGGGGGCGATCCTTCTGAGCCGGGAGACCCTCAACGACGACGGAAGCGCATCATCCCAGCCCTTGCTCGCAGTGATGGACATCGTGACGCGCCGCAACGCCTTCGGACGCCAGGTGGCCAGCTTCGAAGCCGATCTGGACGTCGCCGGGCTCGATGGCGGTGCGCTGCACGCGGTGTTCATCCGGGCCCCATGGATCGAGCGCGTCGGCCCCGGCGTCCAAGCGCTCGCGAGGGTGCCGACGCAGGCGGGTGATAAAGTCGTCGTGGCCCGGCAAGGCGATCTCCTCGCCTCGGCGTTCCATCCTGAGCTGGTCGGCGACGACCGTCTCCATCGGCTCTTCGTGACGATGGCTCGCGCCCGCCGGGGCGCTTCGGAGTAAGCCGCGGCAGAAGGTTCGGGCGTGTCAGGTCACAGCAAATGGTCCTCGATCAAGCATAAGAAGGGCGCGGCTGACGCGAAGCGCGGCAAGCTGTTCGCGCGCCTTATCCGCGGCATCGAGTCCGCGGCGAAGGTCGGCGGCCCGAATCCCGACGGCAACCCGACGCTGGCCGACGCGATCCAGAAGGCCCGCGATGCGTCGGTGCCCAAGGACAACATCGAGCGGGCGCTCAAGCGCGCCTCGGGCGAGCAGGGCGGGGTCTCCTACGAGACCATCCACTACGAGGGCTACGCGCCCGGCGGCGTCGCGCTGTACGTCGAGTGCCTGACCGACAACCGGAACCGGGCGGCGAACGACGTGCGCGCGGCGTTCAACAAGAACGGCGGCTCGCTGGCCGAGCCGGGGGCCGTGAACTACCTGTTCAGTCGCAGGGGGGTGATCATCGTGCCCACTGACGGGACCAGCGAGGACGACATCCTCGACGCAGGGCTGGATGCCGGGATCGAGGATGTGAGCCTCGACGGCGATGTCTACACCGTGGTGACCGAGCCCGCGGATGTGCTCGCTGTCCGCTCGGCCCTGGAGTCCGCCGGCGTGGCAGTCACCTCCTCGGAGGCGACGATGCTGCCGTCGGTGACTGTGCCGGTCACCGAGGAGAGCACCGCGAAGGCCGTGCTGCGCCTGCTGGAGGCGCTCGAGGACTGCGACGACGTGCAGAACGTCTACTCGAACTTCGACATCCCCGATCAGATACTGGAAGCCGTCGCCTGACCCCGCTCGACGCGTCCCCTGGCGCCGCGCCCCGCGCCTGGCTGGGAACTTGAATATCTGGCGACAAATGCGTCGCTCAATACGCAAGATCGGCAGGTAAGGGCGTCGTCCACAGCCATCGCGGCGTTGACCGACGCCGCGGCCAGGCGGGTGCCATGCTCAGCGAATGGATCCCTGGGAGAGACTTGCGAGCCTCGCTCGGCGTCAGCACGGCGTCGTGTCCGTTGAGCAAGCCGCCGCGATGGGGATTTGCTCGCGAACCCTGGGGCGGCGCGTCAACTCGGCCGCATGGGATCGTCCGCACAGAGGAACGTACGGACTGCCTGGTGCGGTGCGAACGTACCGCTACGCGGTGAGCGCCGCCGTGCTGGCCGCTGGGCCTGGCGCCCTCGCTGCGGGCCGAACGGC